>JBASAI010000047.1:0-1671 GCA_049650525.1 Arcobacteraceae bacterium | reverse complement strand
CTTGTGATTGTGATATTTTCACTATGATTATTAACATATTTCATAAAACTTTGAACATAATTATCTTCAATTTGTTTTGAACATAATTATCTTCAATTTGTATTGACATTGTTTGCATTATGAACTCCAATAATTAATTTTCAATATTATAACAAACATTAAGTGAAGACTACTTAATACCTGTACTTAATCCTATTCTCATAGACTTTACAATTTTTTATTTATTTTGTTGATTATTCCACTCTTTTAATTCTTCTTCTATAAAAAAATCTAGCATCATTTTATAAATATCTCCAATTAATTCTGGTGAAGCACCATATTTAAGTGCTAATTCTCTTTTAGAATTTATTACTTTTGTTACTCTACTAGAGTCTTTTACTGCTAGTTCATCTTTTTTAAATTTTGATGCTTCATGTACATATTGTGACCTTTTGGAAATTAATTTTACTATATCATTATCTATTTCATCTATTGCAGTTCGTATTTCATTCATATCTGCACATTGTTTTGGTTCTATCATTTTACTTATTCCTTATATATAACTACTTATTCAACAACATTATAGTTACATAATACTTAAATCTCATGTAATTCACTCAACTATGAATATCAATACAATATTGTACTATTGATAAATTCTTATCTGTTATTATTATACTTATACAAAGTAAAAAACAACACTATTTAAGTAATGATTTATAATATGAATCTGAAGTGATTGAGTATGTAGAGGTAGATGAAAGAAGATTCAAAACGAAAAGAGTCTTAAACTCTTTTTGTTAGGTTTGTATCTATTTTTTGGATATCTAAAATCATCGCAACCTTTGAGCCTTTTTCTTCTGTGATATCGACAACACTTTCGATGAGTGTTCCTCCACCTAAAAAGTGATTTTGGATATGTTGAATAGCGTCTTTTTTTACTACGGAGATATTTTCTAATGTTGATACCATGATTCCTACACAGTGTTCAGTATTGTCTTTATCATATTCAAGTAAAATGATGCTGTTGAGATGTTGATCTTCTGATGTGTCATTGATAAAATCTCGGATATCTAATACAGAGATAAGTCTCTCTTTGTGTAAAACCATCCCTTTAAAGTGACTTTTTTTATCCATATCAATAGACTCTTCAAGTGCATCGATATCGATCGATTCTATGACATGAGCTGCGTCAACTGCTAAAAATTTATTTCCTATATGAAAAGTTGCTAACTCTAGACAAGTATCATCAAAAAGTTTTTGAGTTGATTGGTTTGTAAATTTATTTTCTTGTTTGTAGAGTAGTTTATTTGATGAGTTTATAGCCCCAATTTCTATAAAGACAAAACTCAAAACATCATTTTCATAGTCATCAACTCTGCTTTTGTACTCTCTATATCCTTTTGAACATTTTACTCCTACAGCATAGTATTTGTCGTTAAATACGATGATATCACTTTTTTGATGTCCATTTTCAAGAGTAAAAAATCTATCTTCTAACTCTAAAAATCCATCAACTTCAAAATCTTTATTGGTACTCGAGATCACTTTTTTATCTTTGTTTGTAAAAAGTGCAAACATACCAGCCATAGTTTTATCATTTGAATCTTTTGGTAAAGTCTCTTCAAGCATCGCTTTAAGTTCTGGTTTAGAATCAAATACAACAGCAATACCACCAGTGATCTGTTTACT
>JBASAI010000046.1:0-1506 GCA_049650525.1 Arcobacteraceae bacterium | reverse complement strand
ACCTAAAGCTAAAGAAAGGTATATGGGAGAAGAAATATCTTTAATTAATGATGGTAAAAAACTGAAAGCTAGTATACCAGGCACTACTTATAGATCAGCAAAAGAAAGAGCAGAACCTAAAAACTTTAAAAAATCCAAACCTTATTATATAGATTTTATTGAAAGATTAATACCTAAAGGATCTTCTTTTAGTAAGCTACCTAATTCTATTCAAAAAATGATAATGAATACTATAGGTATGGGCGATCATAGAGGTAGAACTAATGGTAGAAAATTTACATTTAAAGAATACGGTGTTGAAGAAGGAGATTATATTGGCTTACTAGAAGCTGTTTATAATATAAAAGAGTCAAGTTTAAAAGGCAAAGGAACTTCTATTGAGTCTTTTAAAGACGATATAAACATACCGGCACCAGGGCCTAGCAAAACAAAAGCTTCCTTAGCTGAGGGTGCGGTAGATTTTAGAGCTGAAGCTGCTAAAGCTATATTGGGTAGAGGTCAGTTTAATGTTGATGCTGTTTTAGACGCTAATAAAGCAGCATTACAAAATGTTTATAATGCAGCAAAAGAAGTTGTTAAAAATGCTAAAAATCCTATAGAAGCATTAGATTTCATGATAGATTTAATGCTAGAGCAAACTAATAGATCTATTGGTGGGATAAAAGGATTAGCGGGTGTTGAAAGTATTACAATGGAGGGCATGAGGGGTTCTAATCCAGAAATAACTAAAGAACTTCATAATGAACATTTAACTGAATTGTTCACTATGACTAAAGACTTTGGTAAAATGATGGAGCGATTTATTAAAGGTGAACAATCTGAAGCTAGTGTAGATTTACAATTAAAAAGAATGGTTGAAGATTACAACCAAGGTATAATAAGTGAAGCTAGAAGAGAAATTAAAGATTTTGATGGAACTTCTATTAGGTCATATATAGATAATTTAATATTTTTAGGTAAAGACGCTACAAAACAAATACCATTAAGAGAATCAACTTTTGCTGAAGCTGAAAATATAGCTGAGGTTATAAGAAATAACGCTACTAAAACTATACTTAATAGAATAGCTAATACTCCTTATAGAAAATTAACTTTAGCTGGTGTTTTAGCTAAACAGCGTCAAATGAATAAAGCTGAATATCAAAAGCTTAAAAATCAAAATATAGAAGTAGTTAAAGAAGGCTCTATGGCTAGCAAAGATTTAACTAAAAGTGAAATGCTTAATGAGCTTAATAAAAGAGATAAAGCATTTAGATTAGCTAATAATCGTAATAAAACTATTAAAAAAGCTAGGGTATTTGATTTTGATGATACAGTTGCTAGAACTAATAGTAAGGTTTTTGCTGAAAGAGATGGCAAAAGAAAAGTTTTAACAGCTGAGCAGTTTGCAGAGCAAGGAAAAGAATTAGTTGATGCTGGTTGGGTTATGGACTTTACAGATTTTAACAGAGTTGTTGAAGGTAAAAAAGGACCACTGTTTGAGTTAATGAAAAAAATGAAAGAGGC
>JBASAI010000045.1:0-2798 GCA_049650525.1 Arcobacteraceae bacterium | reverse complement strand
TTAGCACCATATCAGCTTCTCCTTTTAGAAATAAACCATAAGATTCTGACCATCCCTTTGTGATAGTTAAAATATGAGGAGCTAAACGCTTCCAATACTCTGCTGCTTTATCACCATAAATAGACTTCACCCACAATAATAATCCTAGTCCAGGTGTAGAAGAGCGAGGATCTTGCATCACTATCTTAAAATCATCAGGCATAGAAGCTAACGCTTCAAAAGAATCTGGTATATTTTTTATTTTATCTTCATCATATACAAAAGCAAAATAACTATAATCAAAAGGGATAAAAGTATCATCTGTATATCCATTTGGTAAATCTATGTTCGATGTATCTAACTCGTGCATAGAAAAAAGATTTGTCTCTTTTGCTATTTGAGCAGTTGCAGTGTCTAAACCTAATAATATATCAGCTTTGGTTCTTTTACCCTCAAGTTGAATCTTACGCAAGGTAGCAATAGAACTTGAAACCCCTACAAAATTCAAAGTACACCCACACTCTTTTTCAAATGCCTCTTTTATCTTTGGAGCTGGTCCCCAAGATGCCGCAAAGGCATCATAAGTATAGATTGTAAGCGTTGGCTCTTCATTTGCAAATGAAAATAGGCTTATAAAGAGCACTAAATAGATTATTTTTTTCATTAAAAACTATATTTCGCTGTCAATCCAAATGTTCTAGGATCACCTTGTTGCGTATACATTTCATCTTCATAACCATTACCTGGATTATTTCCAAAGTAAAAACCTCTTGTTTGATAAGATTCGTCAGTAAGGTTTTTCCCCCATAAAGTCAGTGTCCAGTCACTAGCTAGATAGGAAATACTTGCATTTAGAAGTGCATAAGTTTTAGATTTTTCATCGTGACTATTTGAAAAGTAATAGGCATCTTTCCCCTCAACATCTGATTTTATTTGTATTAGATCAGTAATCATATAATCAAATCCTACATTATATTGATATTCTGGAGAATGTGCTGGTGCTCTTCCATTTGTATCTGTGCTGTCAGGATCTGGATTTTTGTAATCATCAAAATTAGATTTAAGTAGTCCTAGAGAAGCAAATAAATGTAAAGAATTATCTGCGTAATAATCTGTTTGAACTTCTACTCCATAATAATGACTTTTAGCAGCATTTGCATAATAATCAATAAACTCTGTACTTCCATCACTTCTTACATTTGCACTAGAACTTTTAACTTGCTGATCTTCTCTTAATCCATAAAAAAAGTTGATTCTGTTGTTGAGTCTACTCTCAAAATATGAAAAATTCTTACCCAAATCTATATTCCATAAATGCTCTGTTTTAAAATCTCTTGCATCATTTGATAATGAATTGTCAGGATTTACTCCTCCTGGTTTATACCCTTTTGAGAGTGTTGCATAGTATAAATTATTTTCATTTTCTTGATAACTTAGCCCAATCTTTCCACCGATAAGTATCTCATCTGTATCAATATTTAATGAATCATTATCTTCAAATTCTGCTTCCCAATTTTCAATTCTTAAACCTGTTGTAAGAGTAAGTTTATTTGTTAGGTTAGAATCTAATTGTCCATAAATAGCTAAATTTTTAGTATCAAAACTACTTTTATAAGTTTGAGGAAGATACTTATAATTTCGTGTTAAATCTTCACTTTGGTTTTTATAATATGTTCCAAAAGTCCAATCTGTAGTATCATTAAATATACGACCATCTTCATCAGAAACTAATCGCAAGTCGATATCTATTCTTTCTCTTTTTCTTAAGTATTCATCATAGGCACTATATGGCCATAGATCATCTGAAAATGCACCGATATATGACCAATCATCGTCATAACCATACTCACTATCAGATTTTGAGAAAGAAGCTTTACTTATTAAATGCATTTTATTATTAATTTGATAAGTAGATTTAATTGCAATTGCATTTGTTTCTTGCGCATCTGTTCCTGGCTGGTCTGAATAAGTATTTCTAGTATTATCAAAAGTAAAGGCATCATAACCATTGTCTACATCAATATGTGCAACATTTAGATCTATAGTGTGTTCATCACTTGCTAGGTATGTTAATTGTGCTTTTGTTGAAAGCTCATCGATATTTTGAGTATCATCTTTTCCTAAATGTTTGTTTTCCATAAAACCATCGCTAGTATTTTGATAAACAGAAAACCTTCCTATTAATCTATTTTCGATGAGAGTTCCACCAATAGCTACACCTAATGCTTTTGTATTATAGTTTCCTATTGTAGCTTCTACCTGACCTTCAAGTTCTTTTGTTGGTTGATTACTTTTTAAAGTCACAACTCCTGCCATTGCATTTGACCCAAAAGTTGTTCCTTGTGGTCCTTTTAATACTTCTATTTGATTTACATCAAATAGTGTAAGTGCTAACGCTGATTCTGATACATCGATCCCATCTAAGATCAAACCAACAGATGGATTTACAGGAGCAATAAATTGGCTTCGTTCACCGATTCCTCGTATTTGTATATATTTTGCTCTTGAGCCACCTGTTGAAAAGTTTACATTTGGTATCTGCCCTATTACATTTTCAAATGATTGATGAGATTTATTGACAAGTTGTTCTTCTGAGAGTACACTTATTGAGTTACTTGTACTAGAAAGTGTTGTATCTCTAAAATCAGAAGTAACAACGATAGAGTCAAGTGTTGTTGGATTGTCTGCGTATACCAAAGAGCTGAATATTGCACATGAAGCAAATACAGATAGTGTTAATTTTTGAATTTTCATAATATTCCCTTAAATAAAATTATATTTATGTAGGAAAAAGTGGTATAAAAAGATCATAGTAAGAT
>JBASAI010000044.1:0-1677 GCA_049650525.1 Arcobacteraceae bacterium | reverse complement strand
CCAAAAAGCACATAATGAAGCTTTTAGAGAGTTTACAAAAGAGTTGAACGAAAAATGGCCACAACAAAATGATAAGGCGGAACTCACTACAAAAACTAAGTTTGTAGAGTATACTAAAGATTTAGGGAGTAAAAAAATAGTAGATTACGAGAAAAAAAGCATCTTTTTTGAAGTTATCGCAAAGACAGAAAAAGAAGCCAAAGCAAGAATGGAAAAGATGTTTGACGCACTACTAAAAGAAGATATAAAGTCTGCCTATAAAAAAGATTTACTTGAAGAAAAAATAGCTACGAAACTCAATACTCCAAGAGTTGAAGTAAAATCAAATGAAAAAATAATCGCTGATATTATCACAACTGAAGAGAAAAATAAGATGCAAAATGATCTTAAAAAACAAGCTTTAGTTGTTGTAAAATATAAAGGAAACTTTATATACAAGGCAAATATAAAATTACCTTCCGATACAACTATTAGAAAAGCTCAAACATTTAAATCTGATGTACTTAAAAATGCAAGTACTCAAAAAATTCCAGCGGAACTTATTTATGCAATTATGCACAGTGAAAGTTCTTTTAACCCAATGGCTAGATCTCATATTCCTGCTTATGGATTGATGCAAATCGTTCCCAAAAGTGCTGGAATTGATAGTTATCAATATTTATATAATAAAAAAAAGGTGTTGTCTTCAAGTTATTTATATAATTCTTCTCAAAACATCCAAATAGGTTCTGCTTATTTACATATATTATATTATCGATACCTCAAAAAGATTGAAGATCCTCAAAGTAGATTGTATTGTGCAATTGCTGCATACAATACAGGCGCAGGTAATGTCGCTAAAACCTTTATCGGAAATACTAATATAAATAAGGCAGCTCTTACAATAAATAAAATGAGCTCAGATCAAGTATATAAAAAACTAATCAGTAACTTGCCATATAATGAAACACGAACATATCTTAAAAAAGTAAATGATAGAGTATCAGCATATAATACGCTGTTAAAAACTACAATCTAAAGGAAACAACATGTCTCAATTCGGATTCAGATTCTGGTTAGTGCTATCAGTTTTTACAACTATGGCAGTTGCTGATAGTTATAAAGATTGGTTACAGTCACAATACTCTGAATATACACAGTATAAAAAAAGTCTTGATGAAGAGTTTAGTGATATGCTTAAAAAAGATTGGGAAGAGTTCCAGTCGATGAGTACACCATCTCCTTATGTAAAACCAAAACCTGCCAAAATACCTACAATCGCAAAACCAATCCTTGTTCCAATTCAAGAGATTAAAAAATCTCCAATAGTGACAGCAAAGCCTATTGAAAAAGTAACACCTCCAGTTACGAAAAAAGTTGTAGAAAAAGTTGTAAAAATAAAAGATTTTAACACTGCAAATTTTACATTTTATTCAACTCCTATCTCAATACAGTATGACAGGAAAACACAATTTTCTATAAAAAAATTAAATAAAAATAGTATTAGTGGTTTTTGGGATATGATGAGTATTACAAACTATAAAAAACTGATCGAGCAGATAAATAAGCAAGAGAAGGCTCTGAATTTAAATGATTGGGCAAAATACCAATTTATCTATAAAACAGGTCTGAGTATCTTTAAAAATGAAAACAATGCTAATCTATTTACTTGGTTTACTTTAGTAAAAATGCACTACG
>JBASAI010000043.1:0-6392 GCA_049650525.1 Arcobacteraceae bacterium | reverse complement strand
ACACTATCTGTTCTCATATAAGTGATCAAACCACCGCTATGTCCAGGGATATTTACACTTCCTTCATAGAGTTGTTGTGCTACTATCATCGTTTGTTTTACACCAAAACCAGCTTTTCTACTCGCTTCTTGTTGTAAAGTTGATGTTGTAAATGGTGGTGCTGGATTTCTTTTACTCTCTTTTTCTTCTATATCTTCGAGTAAATATTGTCCATTTTTACAGCTATCTTCTATGATTTTAGCTTCTGCTTCATTATTTATTTTTGCTGTTTTATTGTTGATTTTTGCCAATTCTGCTTTGAGTTCTGGTGTGTTAAACTCTGTTTTTACTTTCCAAAATTCTACAGGGATAAAAGCTTCGATCTCTCTTTCTCTGTCAACCAAAATACGAACAGCAACACTTTGAACACGACCAGCACTTAGACCATATCGTACTTTTTTCCAAATAAGTGGTGAGAGTTTATATCCAACAGCTCGATCTAGTATTCTTCGTGCTTGTTGTGCATCTACAAGATTTTGATCTACATCTCTAGGACTTTCTAAAGCATGCAAAATAGCTTTTTCTGTGATCTCATGAAAAACGATTCTTTTTAAAGGATTTTTTTCTATTTTAAGTGCAGGGATAAGATGCCAAGCAATAGCTTCTCCCTCCCTATCCTCATCGGCCGCGAGGTAGATAACTGTATCTTTATTAATCTGTTTCTTTAAATCAGCAATAACTTTTGTTTTGTCTCTTGAAATCATATACTGCGGTTTAAAGTTTTCTTCTGGATCAAATCCTAGTTTTGATTTAGGAAGATCTCTTACATGTCCCATAGATGCCATCACTGTATAATCAGAACCTAAAAATTTTGATATGGTTCTAGCTTTCGCTGGGGACTCGACTATAACTAAGTTTTTCATATATTGCCTTCAGGTTTTTGTAATTTAGTTGTCGAATACTAACATAAAAAAATTTAATTTATATTAATTTATATATTGTTACCCGAAATACAATATTATGTTTATCTCTGTATAGTAACAACTTGATAACATATAGATAATTTTTTATTTACTAAACTTTAGATATAATCACTAAAAATTAACAAATTAGGATAGTAAATTGTCATTACAAATACAACAATTACAAAAACAAGCAAATACGATCAGATTTTTGTGCGCTGATATGGTTCAAGCAGCAAATAGTGGACACCCAGGTGCTCCTATGGGTTTGGCAGATGTTGCTACAGTATTGAGTAAATACTTAAAAGTTGATCCGACAAACTCTACTTGGTTAAATCGAGATAGATTAGTATTTAGTGGAGGACATGCGTCAAGTTTAGTGTATTCTCTTTTACATCTTTGGGGATTTGATTTAAGCGTTGAAGATCTAAAGCAGTTTAGACAAACAGGAAGCCTCACTCCAGGACATCCAGAATACAAACATACTCACGGTGTAGAGATTACAACAGGACCACTAGGTCAAGGTGTAGCAAATGCAGTTGGTTTCGCTATGGCTTCATCATATGCAAAAAATCTTTTGAATACAGATGCAAAAAGTGATGTTATTGATCATCATGTATATTGTTTTTGTGGAGATGGCGATCTTCAAGAGGGTATCTCATATGAAGCGTGTGCAACAGCTGGACATCAAAAACTTTCAAACTTAACTATTATTTATGATTCAAATGACATCACAATCGAAGGTGATATCTCTATTGCGTGGAGTGAAGATGTTCAAAAAAGATTTGAAGCAGTAAATTTTGATGTTATTACAGTAGATGGTCATAATTTTGAAGAGATTGATAAAGCGTTAGCAACTTCAAGAGACACAGCAAATCCTACACTTATCATCGCACGAACTTCTATAGGAAAAGGTGCTGCGACACTTGAAGGTTCACACCATACTCATGGAGCTCCTTTAGGTGCGGAAGAGTTAGCTGCATCAAAAGAAAAAGCTGGTTTTGATCCAAAAGCATCGTTTGTTATCGATACTGATGTAAAAGCAGCATTTGATAAAACTGAAACAGGAAAAGCATTAAGTTCAGCGTGGGATGCTTCACTCTCAACTGAATCAAAAACTTTAATAGAAGAGTTAGCAAATCCAAAATATGAAAATATCACATATCCAGATTTTAGTGATGTAGATTCGATGGCAACAAGAGATTCTAATCATAAAATTTTAAATGCGATTGCATCATCTGTTCCTAGTTTTATAGGTGGAAGTGCTGATTTAGCCCCTTCAAATAAAACAGAACTTAAAGGTATGGGTGATTTTCCAAAAGGGAGAAATATCCACTTTGGGATCAAAGAACACTCGATGGCAGCAATTACAAATGCAATGAATATCTATGGATTATTTAAAGTATTTAATGCAACATTTTTTATCTTTTCAGACTACTTAAAACCAGCTGCAAGAGTAGCCGCACTCTCAAATATCCCTACACATTTTGTATGGACACATGATAGTATCGGTGTTGGTGAAGATGGTGCAACACATCAACCAATCGAGCAACTTTCTCAATTTAGAGCGATGCCAAACTTCTATACATTTAGACCAGCTGATGCTGTAGAAAATGTAGAGTGTTGGAAAACAGCACTTACTATGTCTGCACCAACTGGTTTTGTATGTTCAAGACAAGGTTTACAAAACCTAAATGGTAAAAAAGTAACTGGTGAAGTTTCAAATGGTGGGTATTTAGTAGAAAAAAGAGTAGGGGCAGATCTTACTCTTATGGCTTCAGGAAGTGAAGTGGCTCTTTGTTTAGCAGCTGCAGCAGAACTTGAAAAAGAAGAGATACTTGTAAATGTTGTATCTGTTCCTTGTTTTGACTTACTTTGTGAGCAAAGTGAAGACTATATTGATGAGATCATCAATCCAGATGAAACATTTGTAATAGCTGTAGAAGCTGCAAGTGCTATAGAGTACTACAAATTTGCTGATCATGTTATCGGTATGAATAGTTTTGGAGAGAGTGGACCAGCTGGTGAGCTTTTTGAAAAATTTGGATTTACAACTGATAAACTAGTTGCAAATATCAAAAAATTTGTAGCATAAAAAAGTCAAGGTAAATGTCTTATTTATCTTGGCATGAAGAACATGCTAAGAAGCATAAAAAACTTCTAGAAAAGCTTTCTCATCTTAGTGATGAGGAGCTTATACAATATTTTGATTTTGACAATATGGTTCAAAAAGAACCTGATTTTTGTGTGATGTACGCCAAAAATAAAAAATGCCACGATATGGAAACTCTTAATTGTTATCTATGTGCTTGTCCTAACTTTAGAGTGGGAGAAAAATCAAGTACTTGTGATATCAAAAGTAAAGATGGGGGAAGTATTGTTGCAAAAGATGGTTTTGTTCATCAAGACTGTTCTAAATGTTCCGTTCCACATAAAGTAAGCTATGTACGAAAAAACTTCAGTCGAGATTGGAAAGAGATTATGTCTCATGTATTTTGATTATTTGAAGATATTCCTGAGTAAACAGCTTAGATCAAATTTAATTTTGTTATAATTTACTCTTAAATTAATAAGCTAAAAGAATATATTAAAATAATAACAGTTAATTAAGAATATTCATACTAAAGGAACAACACATGATCCCTCAATTTATAACTAAAAAAGTAAGTAACAAAATCATCGTTTCAATGCTGATTTTGATGACTTTAAGTAGTTTAGCGGTATTAGTATCTACTATTACTAAAGTGAATAATAATAATATTGAGATGACTAAAAAAAATTTAGATATGCTTAATACAGCTGTTTTTCAAAGTTTAAGAAATGCTATGAATACTGGTGATCCTGTGCAAATAGCAAAAGCAGAAGAAGAAGCACAAACAATTCATGGAATTAATCACTTGATTATTGCAAAGAGTAAACCGTTGATTGAATTGTATGATCCAACGGCTGAGTTTACAAGGGATGATGCTATATTACATTCTTTTGAAACAAAAAATAATCAGATGATAGAAGTAGACAATGATACCGAACATACTCTACGAATGATTAAACCAATGATTGCAACACAAGAGTGTTTAATGTGTCATGCGAACCAAGCAGAAGGTGATGTTATCGGTATTATGGACTTAACATTTTCACTTGAAGATTCGGATAATGATATTAGAAGTATTTCTATCGCGATATTAACTTGGTCTACAATTTTAGGTTGGATTACGATTGGTATTATATTTTTTATAGTAAAACGAACAATTCGTCCATTAGATGATTTAAAAGAGGGATTTGAAAACTTAATCACTTCAAATAATACACAAACAACTTTAAAAGTTTCATCAGCTGACGAGATAGGAGATGTTGCTATTCTATTCAATCAATATATGAAACAAGTTAATGATGGTTTAGCAAGAGATGCAATAGTCATAGCAGAAACAAATGATATTCTTCAGAAAATAGCGAACGGTTTTTTCGGTTATGAGGTACGATCAGAGGCTTCAAATTTACATGTAGAAGAGATGCGTAGAAATCTTAATTTTATGATTAAAAGAGTAAAGATTATTTTAGATGAAATTAATATAACACTGAAAAACTATAGTCAATCAAAATATGATTATAAAATCAATGACGAAGGTATTTATGGTGACTTAGGAACGGTTACTGCTGGAATAAAACTTGTTGGAAATAATACTTCTGAAATATTAGCAATGGTTCTGAACTCAGGAGAAGAACTTAAATATAACACAAGTGTATTATCTCAATCTTCATCAAACTTATCAAACTCGGTAACAGCCCAGTCTGAATCAGGAAAAGATACAACAGATTCGTTAGATGAAATAACAAAAACAATTCGAGAAAATACAGAAAATACACAAGAGATGGCTAATTTGGCTAAAAATGTAACTATTTCAGTTGAAGAAGGAAGTGTTTTGGCAGCAGCTACATCGAAGGCTATGGACGAAATTGAACAACAAGTTCTTTCAATTAATGACGCTATTAGTGTTATTGATCAAATATCATTTCAAACAAATATTTTATCATTAAATGCAGCTGTTGAAGCAGCTACTGCAGGTGAAGCTGGAAAAGGTTTTGCTGTTGTGGCACAAGAGGTAAGAAATCTTGCAAGTAAAAGTGCAGAAGCGGCAAAAGATATACAAGATATTGTGACAAGAGCATCTGATAAGGCAACACAAGGAAAAAAGATTTCGGATGATATGATAAATGGATATTCTAACTTAGATAAAGATATCCAAAATACTTTATCTCTTATTCAAAATGTATCAAACTCATCAAAAGAGCAAGAAGAATCAATTTTAAAGATCAATACGGCTGTTATAAGTATGGATCGTTCTACAAAAGATAATGGAGAGGTTTCTAAGAATATTTCAAGTATGGCTCATAATATTGAAACGATGTCAAATAGACTTGTTACAACTGCTGCAAAAGCAAGCTTTCTAGAAGATTCAAGAAAACAAGTTTGTGATATTGAATTGATTTATGAAATAGCAAATATAAAAGTTGCTTTATTTGAATATAAGAGTACTATATATGCTCAATTAGCCAATAAAAGTAATACAAACATAAGTAAATTTCATATTTTAGATGAATGGATTAGTAAATATTCTGTATCTGATCACAATATAGATAAAGCTATGATGAATGAGCTTCAAAATTTAAATGAGAAGTTATTTGAAAGTCTTCAACTATTATCAAAAGCAAGTATTAATTTAGAGTCAAATGAAATTCTTATCTCGTATGCTAAAAATGTAGAGGAAGAATCAACAAAAATATTTACTACATTAAATCAAGTAAAAGAATATAACTGCAATGAATAGGAGAAGATTAGCTTTTAATCTTCTTCTTCAGCGTCACTGATCATCTCCGTAATCTCTTCGTAGAGTTCAGCACACTCTTCTTTTGAAAGTTCTCTGTTTTCTATCTCTTTTAATATATCGTTAAATTCATCACGCATATCGTGCATATCTTTGATCTCTGCATTTTGTTCTGCTGTTGCATTTTTGTTCATCGCTACTTCTTCAAAAATCTCATCAAGTCGATCTTCGATATCTGGCATAACTACTGTTTGGATTAGTTCTTTTAGTTTTAAATCACATTTTTTCATATAAATTTCCTTTTTTTAGTGTTGTTTTTATTCGTTATTCTTTTCGTAAAAATACAAGTCTATATAACATCGGTACATAATACAGATTTAATACTGTAGCCCACAGTACTCCAAATCCTAAAGCAACTGCCATAGGTTGTAGTAAAAGTGACTGACCAGATGCAAAAAACATCAAAGTACTAAGCCCTAAAATTGTTGTAAGCGATGTTAAAAGTATTGGTCGTAATCGTAAAAGAGCATACTGCTGTAACTCTTCTATATTTTTTGCTTTTTTGATAAAATCCATCATGATTATACCATCATTTACTATAACTCCCGCTAGTCCAACCATCCCAATG
>JBASAI010000042.1:0-12015 GCA_049650525.1 Arcobacteraceae bacterium | reverse complement strand
ACACAACACAATCCCCACCAACTTCTGGTAAGGAGGAACTATCACTACAAACCACAGGAGTACCACAAGCCATCGCTTCTAAAACTGGCAAACCAAACCCTTCATAATATGAGGGAAAAACAAAAAGCGATGCAAGGTTATAGATCATCGAAAGTTCAGTATCTGATACAAACCCTAGATAGTGTATATTTTCTTTATCATTGTCTATAAGACTCATGATCTCTTTATTTTCCCAACCTTTAAATCCAGCCAAGACTAACTTGTACTCTTTTTTTATCTGTTGTGAAAGTTGACTATACGCTTCCAAGAGTCCTTGAAGATTTTTCCTAGGTTCAATACTGCCTACAGTCAATATAAATTTTTCTGGTAGTTCAAAATCCAACACCAAATCTTTTGTATTATATACTTTAAAAAGATCATGGTCGATACCATGATATATCACCCTTACTTGATCTTCTTCAAAATCCAATCTCTCTAGTATCTCATTTTTTGAAAAATTTGAACCTGTGATTATCATATCACTTTTGTGTATATTTTTCATAAAGTTTTTTTCAAGATGTGCTATTCTTTCTTTTGGATGAAACTCTGCATAAATCATAAATGAAAAGTCATGCACCGTAGTCACTGTTTTATTTGTCTTTATATTTTCCGTAGGCATCGCATTTGGTTGCCAATATAAATCATACGAAGGATGATAAAGCTTCGTTTTTAAAACAATAATTTTACGAATCAATTTTTTTAATAATGGTATTTTTTTTATAATCGATGCCATATTTTTTATCTGAGATTTTGAAGAGGGTTCGATACAATTTTTTGAATAATAGCCGTAAAAATAATTGGTCTTAAAAAGAGAATTACTTTGTAATCTTTTTGAAATCTCATAAGTATATCGCCCTATTCCTGTCAAAGGTGATAGCAACGATATAGCATCAATAAGTATCTTATCTTTTGTAGTCATCATCAAGTCTAATGATATCATCTTCACCAGTATATTCACCTACTTGTGCTTCGATAAGAATCACTGGTATTTTACCTTCATTTGAGAGTCTGTGGATCTCTCCCATTTTGATATATGTAGATTCATTTGGTCGTACAAGTCTTGTCTCATCTCCTACAATTACTGTAGCTGTTCCACTGACTACTATCCAGTGTTCATTTCTATGAAAATGTTTTTGCAGACTCAGTCTCTTACCTGGATTTACCTCTATTCTTTTGATCTTATATCCAACTTCATCTTCTAAAATAGTATATGTTCCCCATGGTCTATGTGCTGTAAGGTGGATATTGTGTAGTTCTGAGTTGAGTTTGACTAAATTTACTGCTTTTTTTACTTTTTGGGAGCTTCCTTTTTTACTGATAAGCAAAGCATCTGCTGTATCTACGATGATGAGATCTTCGATATCTACTGTTGCTATTTTTCTTTCATTTCCATAAATAAGATTGTTTTTACTATCTATATTTATATGATTTTCATTGAGCGTGTTTCCATTTTCATCTTTTGGAAGCTCTTCATAGAGTGCATCAAAACTCCCTAGATCTGACCACTTTATATCAGAAGGGATTACTTTAACTATTTTTGACTTTTCCATTACAGCATAATCGATACTATCTTCTGGGATATTGAGCATATCGTCATGATTGATTCGTATCATCTCATCCGATTTTGCATTTTCATAGGCTGCTAAAGAGCTTTCATATATTTTTGGAGAGTATTTTTGTAACTCTTCTAAAAATATCCCTGCTTTAAAACAAAACATCCCAGAGTTCCAATAATAATTTCCAGCTTCCAGATAGTTTTTTGCTCTTTGTTCATCTGGTTTTTCATGGAACGCTTTCACCGTATAGTTTTCTGCTTCAATATACCCAAACCCTATTTCTGGAGCGGTTGGTGTAATTCCAAAGGTTACGAGATTGTTTTCTAGTGCTAATTTTTGTGCTTGTTGCACTACCTTTGCATACTCTTGTTCATCTTTGATAAGATGATCAGAAGGTGTCACTAGCACAAGCTCATCAGGATCTAGCTCTATACAAGCCAAAGCTATAGCTGGTGCTGTATTTCGTCCTATTGGTTCTAAAAGGTATTTGTTATTTGTTTTTTTTAGCTCTTTAAGTTGATCTTTTGCTAAAAAGTATTGTTCTGCATTTGAAACGATAAACTGCGCATCGCATACTTTGCTATTTCTTTGCACGGTGAGTTGAAAAAGTGATTTGTCTTCAAAAAGTTTGATAAACTGTTTTGGCATAAGTGTACGGCTGATTGGCCAAAGTCTTGTACCATTTCCTCCACATAATATAATATTTGTCATTATAATAGCTCCAATAGTTTTGATTGATAATAAAGAGCTGTTTTCTCATCATTTGCTTCAAATCGTGTCACAAGTTTAGGGGTTGTATTACTCGCACGAATAAGTCCCCAACCATTTTTAAAAACTACTCGTACTCCATCGACATCGATAATTTTAATTATTTTTGGAAAATCAGCAGGAGGATTTTGTAGCTTTTCTTTGAGCTCATCGATGATCTCAAACTTTTTTTCATCTGTTGTATCGAGATTTATTTCATCTGTTGAAAAAAGCTGCGGAAGTTTTTCAAACTCCCCATCATAATCAAAACCATCATGTAACAACTCTAAAGCTCGAAGCGTTGAATAGATCGCATCATCATACCCAAAGTATCGATCGTTGAAAAAGATATGTCCAGATACTTCTGCTGCAAAACTTGCATTTGTTTCTTGTATTTTTACTTTGAGATTACTGTGTCCTGTTTTGTACATAATCGCTTTTCCATAAGTGTTGATGATGTCATACATCATCTGGCTACATTTTACTTCACCGATCACTGTTGGATTTTCTATAAATCGTGAAAAAAACAGTGCTAAAACATCACCTTTAAAGTTATGTTTTTGCGATAAAACTGCTATACGATCCGCATCTCCATCATACGCAAAACCTAAAGCATACTCTTTTGTATCAAGCTTTTCTTGGATATCTTTAAGTGTTTCTATCTCGCTAGGGTTTGGATGGTGGTTTGGAAATGTTCCGTCTGGCTGTTCAAATAAGATATCAAACTTGATACCCAATCCCTCTAAAATATCTCGTAGAACCGTTCCCGCTGCTCCATTTCCACAATCAAATATAAACTTTTTATCTTGTAGTTTTAGATGCGAAAACTCTTGTATCATATAGTCTATATACTCATTTTTTGTATCGATAAAAAGCATTTTTTCATCATCTTCTATCGTGATCTCACTTTTCAAAATTGTATCACCCAAAGCATAGATATCATCACCAAAAAAAGGTGCTTTATCTAAAGTGATTTTAAAACCATTATATTCTGGTGGATTGTGACTTCCAGTGATCATAATAGACGCCGTGATCTCTTTGCCATCTTTTGATACATAGTTTGAAAAATAGTTTACAGGAGTAGCTACAAGTCCCATGTTTAAGACTTCTAAATGAGCTTTATTGATCCCTGAAGTAAGCCATTTTTGTAGCTGAACTGAGTGTGTTCTTGCATCATATCCTACGCTAATATATTTGGCTGTAGGATTTTTTTTGATCACTTCTAAAGCAAAATAATAACCTATTTTTTTTACTGTATCAACATTAAGTTGGTCTTGGAAGATACCTCGGATATCATATTCACGAAAAATAGTTTTTGGCATAAAGTTTCACCTTTTTGATTAATATTTCGTGATTTTAACATAATAAACACTAAAGCTTGTTTATATACTCTTGGATCTCTTTTTGAAAATGTTTTGTATCAAATTTTTTAGCATATGCAGCTATATCTTGTGAAATAAATCGTTCTGTTTCAAAATGATCAACAGCATCAACAATAGCAGCTACTTTTTGTGTTTCAAAATGCACTCCACAATTTTTGGGTACTGTTTCTTTTGTACCGCCTGCATATAGAGCAATCACAGGTGTTCCACAACTCATCGCTTCAATTGGCACGATTCCAAAGTCCTCAATCGCTGCGTACAAAAATGCTTTTGCTTTTTGCATATACTCGATCATCTCTTTTTTTTCTACATAACCCAAAAGTGTGATATTTGGCTGCGCTATTTTTGCTATGGCGTCGTATTCATCCCCATCTCCTATAACTATGAGTTTTTTATCTGGCATTGTATTGAAAGCTTCTACGATAAGTTTTGTTTTTTTATAGGACACAAGTCTCGAAGCCGTGATGTAAAAATCTTCTTTTTTTTCATATAAAGTATAGCTAGAAGTATCTACAGGTGGGTATATTACAACACTTTTCCTATTATATGTTCTTTGTATTCGTTCTTTTACAAAGTTGGAGTTTGCTATAAAATAGTCTACTCTATTTGTAGTTTTAAAATCCCATTTTCGTATAGAAGCAAGTGTTTTTTGTACTATAAACTTTTTAGGTTGCTTGATATTCTCGGTATATTCATCATATAAGTCCCAAGCATATCTTATCGGAGTATGACAATAGCAGATGTGTATTTGATTTGTATGTGTTTTTACCCCTTTTGCAAACGCCCAAGAAGAGCTAATGATCAGATCATACGATGAAAGATCAAAACTTTCAATCGCTTTGGGAAATAAAAAAAGATAGTTTCTAAAATGTTTTTTTGAAAATGGAAGTTTTTGAATAAAAGAGGTAGTTACTTTTTTATCACCTACTATACTTTTTCTCTCCTTAGGATCTAAAAAATCTACGATTGAAAATAGGTCTGCATCTGGATATACTTCAAGTAACGCTTTGAGAACTTTTTCTGCCCCTGCATCAGTGACCAACCAATCATGAACGATCGCTATTTTCAAGTTTTTTCACCTATGCTTTATAGATAGTTTGAAGAAGTAAAGAAAACTCTTTTTGAGGTATTTCACCGATGAGTGAAAAAAGTTTTGTAGTCGATCCTGAAAGAGATGCTATATCATCTTTTCTTACAAAAGCTGGATTTACTTCTACTTTAATGGTATATTTGGCTATTTTATTCATCATTTCTATGATATCTAAAAGTTTTATCGCTGTATTTGAAGAGAGGTTTACTACTTCACTTTTACAGTCTGATTGTAAAAGTCTTTTGTAAATTTCACAGATATATGCAATATCATTAAACTCTCGACTTACATGTAAGTTTCCTAATTCTATCGTTTTTTTATTTTCTTTATAGTGTGATACTATTTTAGGGATAAGAAAATGATCAGCCTGACCTACTCCTGTGTAGTTAAAAGGTCTTGTGATGATGATGGGTAATTTGTCAAAATAGTTTCTTGCTAAAGTTTCCATCGCATATTTACTCGCCCCATAATGATTTGCTGGAGTACAACAAAGTGATTCATCTAAGACTTCTAAACCTTGATTTCCATACACAGTAGCACTACTGGCTAAGAGTATTTTTTTTGGGTTTAGTTTTAGTTCTACTATAGCATCAAGAAGATTCAGAGTGCCTATAGTATTGACACTATAAAAGTCTGTATCTACACCATGAGCTGCATAGGATATCCCTGCTAAATGGATGATATAATCAGGTTGGATATCTTTTAAAACTTTTTTGATATCATCTTTTTTTGTGATATCGCAAGTTTTACTTGTCGTACCTCTCACATCATATCCCGCTTTTTCAAGCTCTGTTTTAAGATGAATACCTGTGAAGCTGTTTATCGCTGTAATTAAAATTTTTTTACGCATATACTAAAAACTAAAACCAAGCTCGTTTCTTTTGAGATCCTCTTGTACCATCATAGCACATAATTCTTCTAAAGTACACTTTGGTTCCCAGTTGAGCTCATCTTTTGCTTTTTGTGGGTTTCCGATGAGAAGTTCTACTTCGGCTGGTCTATAAAACTTCGGATTTACTTTTACTACTGTTTTTCCTGTCGCTTTATCGACTGCAATTTCATCTTCATCTCTACCTCGAAACTCTACTTCTATGCCAGCACCTTTAAATGCCATCGTCACAAAATCTCTTACTGTTTCAGTTCTATTTGTCGCTAAAACATAAGTATCTGGTGTCTCAGTTTGAAGCATCAGATACATCCCTTCTACATAATCTTTTGCATATCCCCAATCTCTTTTTGCATCCATATTTCCAAGCTCTACATATTCAAGTTTTCCAAGTTTTATTTTAGCGACACTATCAGTAATTTTTCGTGTTACAAACTCTCTTCCTCGTAAAGGAGACTCATGATTGAACAAAATCCCACTACAGGCAAACATATCATATGATTCTCTATAGTTGATCACCATCCAGTGAGCATACAGTTTTGCTACACCATAAGGACTTCGTGGATAAAATGGAGTGCTTTCTTGTTGTGGTATCTCTTGAACTTCACCAAACATCTCTGAAGTACTTGCTTGATAAAATTTTATTTTTGGATTGATGATACGAATTGCTTCTAGTAGATGTACACAACCCAAACCTGTGATATGCGCTGTTGCAAGTGGCTGCTCAAAAGAAACACCCACAAAACTTTGTGCAGCAAGGTTATATATCTCATCTGGTTGTATTTCTGCTACCATTCGTATGCTATTTGCTTGATCTGTAAGATCGTATTCTACTAACTGAAGATTTTTATGATTTTGGATCTCTAGTTCTTCTATTCTCCAAAAGTTTACAGAAGATGTTCTTCTATATGTTCCATAGACTTCATATCCTTTTTCTAAAAGTAGTTGTGCTAAATAGGCACCATCTTGACCTGTGATACCTGTGATAATCGCTTTTTTCATTCTATAAAATTCTCCGAATTAATTTTTGTATGTTATATATCGTTTATGATCGTTCTATTTTTGATAGATCTTCTAGTGTACTAATATTGGCTGCAAGTTTGTTGTTTACTTCTAAATATTCTAATTCATCAATACTATCAGCAACCACACCTGCTCCTGCTTGAAAGATAACGCTATCATCTTTTATCATTGTAGTTCGTATCGTAATAGCACTATCCATATTTCCATCAAAACCAAAATACGCAATACTTCCACTATAAAAACTTCGTTTGAGTTTTTCAAACTGAGCTATGAGTTCCATCGCTCGTATTTTTGGAGCACCTGTCATAGTTCCAGCTGTA
Organism: Arcobacteraceae bacterium; assembly: GCA_049650525.1. GTDB lineage: Bacteria > Campylobacterota > Campylobacteria > Campylobacterales > Arcobacteraceae > JAIOSF01. The sequence continues at coordinate 4,972 of JBASAI010000042.1, read as the reverse complement.
AATGTAGCTGCAAAAAGATCAAACATATCATACTGATCATCTAAAGTAGCTTCGACATCAGTAACTAAATGCATTACATGAGAGTATCGCTCGACTCTCATCTTATCGACTACTTCAACTGTTCCTGCTTTAGCTACTCTTCCGACATCATTTCTACCTAGATCGATCAGCATCACATGCTCTGCTATCTCTTTTGGATCTGTTGTAAGCTCGTGTTCCATCTCAAGATCTTTTGCGAGAGTTTTTCCTCTTTTTCGTGTCCCTGCTATTGGGCGGAGTAAGATTCGATTATCGGTGAGTCGTACCATCACTTCTGGACTACTTCCTGCTATACAAAAATCTTCATATTCGAGTAAAAAAAGATATGGACTTGGATTTTTACTTCGTAGCATTCTGTAAAAACTTAAGTTATCTATTTTTGCTTTTCGTATATATCGATTGGTCATCAAGATCTGAAAAACATCACCACTTCGTATCATCTCTTTTGATTTTTGAATCATCTCAAAGAATTTTTCTTTTGTATGTGTGAAGTGTCCTTCATCTAAAAGTGTAGCAGCTTTTAAAGGAGTGAAAACAAATGGCTCATGAAGTTTTTCTTCGATTTGAGGTATATATTTTTGCATCTCTTGCATAGTCGTTACTATGGTGAGTTTTGAAGTTTTATGTGAATATGCTAGTATCATTTTTGGACGAATCAGATCACAATCAGCGATATCAAACTCGTCATCTAAATCATCCATATATTCTTCAAGTACAGGCTCAAAGGTAGCAACCATATCATAACCCATATTTCCTATAAACCCGTCAATCAGTCCGATACCCAACTGTGTTGATTTTTGCTGATAAATACTTTTATCGATATTTTTATAGTATTCTTTTAAAAAGACAAATGGATTTTTATCTATCTCTTCTACTTTTCCTTGCTCGTTTTTATAATAACTCTTGCCATTTTTATGCCACACTCTTTCTCTAGCACCTATTATAATATAACTAAAGTTACCATCGCTACTATTTACTACTGATTCAAATAAAAATGTTATCTCATTTTTAAAGATCCGTTTTACTTTTTGATAAATAGATACAGGTGTAAATTCATCAAGAAAAATTGTTTTATCATAAAATGTCATTGTATTTACTACCCTAAAACTTTAAAATATAAGCACTTGGATTATTAAAGTCTTTTCTCACTTGATTTAAAACTTTACTTGCATCTGCTCGTTGAGTGTATGAACCTATCAACACTTTAGTGTAAAGTTTTCCTTTTATCAACATTTTGTGTATTTTATACTCATACCCTTTTTTTGTTATAGAATCCAATAAACTTTGACTTGGTGCTTTTGTAAATGCTCCAATTTGAATATAATATCCACCTAAAGATGTACTTTTTGTTGATAGGTTTCTCTCTTTAGCTGAAGGAAGTGCTATTTTTCTTTTTGGTTGAGATGCTGATTGTACTTTTCGTGGTGTAGCTTTTTTCACAGTTGCTACTGGCTTATTTACATCTGTATTTTGAGCTTGTTTTTCAAGTTCAAAAAGATCTCTTTGTGCCTCTTCTTTTGCTTTTGGAGTATCGATTACTAAAGGTACATTATCTACTTCTTCATCTTCTGGTATATTGATTTCATTGAGTTGTGTTTTTTGACTTTGTGTTATTCTATTTGATTCGTCTAAGGCATTTTGCTTATCGATTACATTTTGATACGCTTCATTTGAGTCAATTTTATTTAAAATATCATCTTGTGCCGTTTCTGTATTTTCTGCTTGTATACCATTTAATTGACTTTGCGTATCACTATTTGAGATAAGCCGAATCACTAAAACAGTGATAATAAACAGTAATATAAGCCCAAATCCCAACATAATATATTTTTTCTTATTATTTTGGGTTGTCGTATCAAGAATTATATCATCAACTGAATTAGCGTTATTTGGATGTGGAGGTTCATTTCCAAGAGATAAATCTACAAAAGCAGGCTCTTCATCAGGAGCTTGGGTACCTGCATAACTTTCTTCACGCTTCACTGATGCTCTTTTTAACTCTTCAAGTTTTCTTTGCTCTTGAATGAGTCTTTCTTTATCCTGTTCAATTCCTACATTTCTTAGAAACTCTTTTCCATCTACTTCCATGACATCCTCCTTTAAATTAAAAATTTATTAATATGTTGATTTTGTATAAATAACAAATTTTTGTGCTAATTCTTCTAACTCTTTACTTACAGTTTTTTGTAACTCTGTATTTGTAATATCATCTAAAACATCTGCAATTTTATTTGCGATGATCTCAAACTCATTTTCTTTCATCCCTCGAGCTGTTAGTGCTGGAGAACCGATTCTTACACCTGAAGTTACAAAAGGACTTCTTGTTTCACCTGGAACTGTATTTTTATTTACTGTAATTCCTGCATTTCCAAGTGCTGCATCTGCTTCTTTTCCTGAAAAATCTTTCGTTAAAAAACTTACTAATACAAGATGGTTATCAGTTCCATCAGATACTAAATCATATCCTCTTTTTACAAGTACTTCACCAAGTATTTTTGCATTTGCTTTTACTTGTTTTGCATATACTTTCCATGATGGATCTAAAATCTCTTTAAATGCAACCGCTTTAGCAGCAATCACATGAACAAGTGGTCCACCTTGAAGACCTGGGAAAATAGCACTATTGATTTTTTTAGCGATATCTTCATCATTTGTCATGATCATACCACCTCTAGGACCTCTTAAAGTCTTGTGTGTTGTAGTTGTCACTACATCAGCATAAGGAAATGGACTCATATGTTCACCAGCAGCAACTAAACCAGCAATATGTGCAATATCAGCAAATAAAATTGCGCCAACTGCATCTGCAATCTCTCTAAACTTTTTGAAGTCAATCTCTCTTGCATATGCAGAAGCACCACACACGATGATTTTTGGTTGAACTGCCACTGCAATATCCATAATCTTATCATAGTTCATTCTACCATCTAGCTCTACTCCATAGTAAAATGCTGAGTAGTTTTTACCAGAAAATGATGGTTTTGAACCATGTGTAAGGTGTCCACCGTGTGAAAGATCCATACCTAAAATTTTATCACCAGCTTTAAGAAGTGCTGCATATACTGCACCATTTGCTTGCGATCCTGAATGTGGTTGTACATTTGCATATGTACATCCAAAAATTTCACACGCTCTATCAATTGCTAATTGTTCCACTTGATCTGCAAATTCACATCCACCATAATATCTTTTGTATGGATATCCTTCAGCATATTTGTTTGTAAAAACTGATCCCATAGCTTCCATAACAGCAGGTGATGTAAAGTTTTCACTAGCAATCATCTCTAGATGGTTTGTTTGTCTTTTAAGCTCATTTTCAATCATTCCAAATACTTCAGCATCTGCAGTTTGTAGGTTACTATTTTTTATAAATTCTGTATTTTCAGTCATATTTTTTCCTTGTATTTTATATTTTTTTATTTATTGTATGGTTATGATTCTTCATCACTATGAAGATCTATCTCTTGCGTAATTGGTTTCATAGCTGGGAATAAAAGTACATCTCGTATACTATGTTGATTTGTAAGCATCATCACAAGTCTATCAATTCCGATACCTTGTCCTGCTGTTGGTGCCATACCATATGATAAAGCATTTACAAAATCAGCATCCATTTCATGAGCTTCTTCATCACCAGAATCTTTAGCATCCATTTGACCTTCAAATCTTTTGAGTTGATCGAGTGGATCATTGAGCTCAGAAAAGGCATTTGCGATCTCTTTTCCACCAATAAATAACTCAAATCTATCTGTAAGATGTGGTTGTTCATCATTTCTTCTAGCTAGAGGAGAAATTTCCACTGGATATTCTGTGATAAATGTAGGATTTATCAGTTTTTCTTCAACAAATTCATCAAAAAGTTCCCCCTGAAGTTGTCCGATATTCATCGCATTATTTACTTCGATATTTTTCTCTCCACAAAATGCCAATATTTTTTCTTTATCTGTTGTGATATCAGCAGGTACTCCACCTATTGTAGTCAATGACTCAATCAATGGTATCTCTGCAAAGTTTCCAAAATCTATCTCTACTTCACCATAAGGAAGTCTTGTCGGAAGATTTAAATGTTCAAAAAGATACTCAAAATATTCTTTTGTGATAAGAATCAAATCTTTGTATGTTTTATATGCCCAATAAAATTCTATAGAAGTAAACTCAGGATTGTGTGTCGCATCCATCCCTTCATTTCTAAAACATCTATTGATCTCAAAAACAGCTTCAAATCCACCAACAATACATCTTTTTAAATATAATTCAGGTGCGATTCGTAAAAATCTATCTACCCCTAATGCATTGTGGTGTGTCGTAAATGGTTTTGCATTTGCTCCACCCGCAATCGGATGCATCATCGGAGTTTCTACTTCTAAGAACCCTTTATCTTCAAAAAATCTTCGTGTCAGTGAAATCACTTTACTTCGTGTGTGAAAAGTTTTTCTTACTTCACTATTCATAATAAGATCTAGATATCTTTGTCTATATCGTAGCTCTTTATCTTGAATACCATGGTATTTTTCAGGAAGTGGTGAGATCGCTTTTGTAAGAATTTTTAAGTCACTTACATGTAAAGAAAGCTCCCCTTTCCCTGTAATAAAAGGAAATCCAGCAACTTCAATGATGTCACCTACTTCAATCATCTTTTTAAAAACAGTATTATAAAAACCTTCTGGTAAATGATCTCTACTTACATAAATCTGTAAAAGTCCACTTTCATCTTCGATTTTTAAAAAACTTGCTTTTCCCATCAATCTAAAAAATTTAATTCTTCCAGAAACAGTGTAGAGTCTATTTTCATCTCTTTTATCTTCTTTGGTGTCGATATCACTATTAACATTATTAAATTTTTCTATTGTTGTATTTCGGTTTGATTCATTTGAATATGGATTAAATCCAGCTTCTCGTAAATCATCTGCTTTTTGTATTCTTTGTTGTATAT
>JBASAI010000041.1:0-2078 GCA_049650525.1 Arcobacteraceae bacterium | reverse complement strand
GGGATATCGCTATTACAACTTGTACAAAATCGCTAAAAACAGCGGAAATTTTGATTTTTGTATAAGTTTTAGGAAAAACTTTACAACAAAATTTTTATGTTATTTTGTAGAAGCTAAAAAGGGGTTTATTTATAAACGATTTGATAAAGAGTTAAAGACCCATCAAGTTATCAGATACAATGATTTTATCAATAAAAGTTTTGAAATAAATACAAAACCAGCAGCCTTAAAAATCTATTTGGATAATGATACAAAAAAGGAAAATAAACACTTACCTCTTTTGGGATTGAATCCAGGTGCAACTTATGGAAGTGCTAAAAGATGGTATCCTGAAGAGTTTGCAAAAGTAGCAATTGAGCTTTCAAAAAAATATGATATCAAAATATTTGGTGGACCTGGGGAAACACAAATAGCTGGTGATATAGAAAAAAGTTTAGTAGATGCTGGTGTGTTAAATTTTGAAAACTTAGCTGGTAAAACAAGTGTAGAGGAACTTATAGAAAATATCTCTCATCTTGATCTATTTATTACAAATGATTCAGGTCCTATGCATGTAGCCGCTGCTTTTCAGATCCCAACGGTTGCTATATTTGGACCGACACGACATGTAGAAACTCATCAATGGCAAAATCAACACGAGATGATTTTACGAAAAGATGTAGAATGTGGACCCTGTATGAAAAGAGCCTGTCCCATAAAAGATGAAAAAGAAAATCATAAGTGTATGAAACTTATTACTGCTGATGATGTGACGAAAAGACTTCAAGAAGAATCAATTTTAATTTAAGGAGAGAGATAGATGAAAATAAAACAGTTTATAAATATATCTCTTATTGGCTCTTTATTATCGGTTTCTCTATTTGCAGCCAAACCTGAACTGTTTCTTCTAGAGACCTACAAAGATCAAAATACCACAAACTGGGTGATGAGTGAAAAACTCGATGGGATACGAGCGTATTGGGATGGAGAGCAGCTTTTGAGTAGAAATGGTAAAGTTATTCATGCTCCAAAATGGTTCACGAGTGATTATCCAGATTTTGAAGTTGATGGAGAGCTTTGGACCAAACGAAATGACTTTGAAAATATATCTTCGATTGTTCGAGATAATGAGCCTTCAAAACAGTGGCAGCAGATCAAACATTATATTTTTGAAGTTCCAAATGCTCAAGGTGGATTGTTAAAAAGGCTTGCTAAAGTGAAGCCTTATGAAAATGAGTATTTAAAAGTTTTACCCCAAATGTCTATCAAAAATAAAGCTCATCAAGATGCTTTTTTAAAAGAGATAGAAGAAAAAAAAGGTGAAGGAATAGTCGTACGAGATCCTGATGCTTTGTATATAAATAAACGAACAAGTAAGGCTTTGAAAGTAAAAACTTTTCATGATGATGAGTGTGAAATCATCGGATATACGCAAGGAAATGGGAAATATATAGGACAAGTTGGGGCTATAAAATGCCAACTTTTAAACAAAATAGAGTTTAAAATAGGCAGTGGGTTAAAAGATAGTTTTAGAAAAGATCCACCTAAAATAGGAACAATTATAACATTTAAATATCAAAATATCACCAAATATGGGAAGCCTCGTTTCCCTGTATATTTACGAATAAGAGAACAATAATATGGGAAAAAATTTACAAAAAAATGCACCTTTTATCTGGGATCATTATTCTGATCAGCCACATGTTATCAAAGATAAATCATATAAAAAAATGATGAGAAAAAAGTATAAAAATGACTTTTTAAAAATGTTTGGAACGACACTTTTTATGTTTCCATTATCTGTATCTTTGATGAAATTTTTTAGAAAAAAAGAGCATAAAATTTTTGAGGCAAAAGAGTTTTATGGTATTGGAGTAAATCTTGATAAAGGTAGCTTTCAACAAGGATTCATAGAAGAGCTTGGAGTAAAATCGTTAATCATTAGAATACCTTTAAGTGATATACAAAATTTAGATAAATATTATGAGTTTGCTAAAAGTTTTGGAGATGATAAGAAAATCCTTTTAAATATAATACAAGATAGAAATCATATAGATGATATAGGTCTATTAAAGCTACACATAACGGAAATATTTAAT
>JBASAI010000040.1:0-37601 GCA_049650525.1 Arcobacteraceae bacterium | reverse complement strand
TAAATCGCTTTTTACCTCTTGTTACCCATTCTCTAATAATAAGCTCCATTTGTTCCATTTCGATTAAGTATTGATTCGCATTTGAATAATCAATATTTGAGGCTGTTACTGTTCCACTAAAATAGATTTTTTTCAGTATATCGGTTTTTACTGTTTGGGGTGTTGTTCTCATACTATGCACCTACCACATCATAATTGCTATTAAAATACTCTTCTAACTCCTCAGTATCAAGCAATGTAATTCTTGGCGATGGGCGTGTTATTTTTTTTAACTTCCCATCTTGGATAAGTTTCCATACTGTACTTTTTGAAACTGAATAGTTTTTAACTACATCAGCTACTCTTTGTTTTTGTCCTAGGTTACTACCATTTGTTTGTTTTGTAGTCATAATAGACTCCTCTATAATTTTTTATTTTGGAGTTCTTTTAAACATTGATAAGAGATATAATTTGATTATGATAAGAATAGACTAAATTTCACTATTTGATTTAACTACTTTAAGCTTATTTTTATTTTATCTGTGTAGAATTAGATTAGATTTAAAACTAACTCTTTATAATATCTCTTAGATGATTTAAAGAACATAAGCAAAAAAAGTTAGTAAGGAACTGTAATTCCTACTAATTTTTAAAACTTAATTCAATTATACTATTCATAAAATAAATTACAACTTAAACTTATTGGATTAAATAAGACAATATTGTACTATTATTAATCCTTTAAATGTACTATAAAATCACTCCACCAATTAACCAGCGGTTTCATTTGCTCAAAATATTCAGCTCTATGATTATAGGCTCGTTCCACTTTGTTTTCATCGTGATGATCTAAAAATCTTCTTTTAACTTCATAGTCAAGATTATGATCTTTTTGGTGTGTATCTAATAAGCTTCTACACATTCCTCTTAATCCGTGTAATGTCGTTTTATCTTGGTATCCCATTCTTTTTAATGCACCGTTTGGAGTATCTCTATTGATTGGTTTTCCTGCATTAGATAAAAAAACATATTCTTGAAAATGTGTTAGTTCAAATTGTTCATTTAATATCTTTACAACCTCATCAGATAATGGGACTTTAAAGTCAGGTAGATTATGGTTTTTAATTTTCATCAGCTCTCTTGGTATCGTGATACTATTCTCATCAAAATTTACATAGCACCATTTTAAACTCACAAGGTTTTCAGCTCTTAAAGGTATATGTAAAGCTAATTTTAAAGCATTGATCGTTGAATAATGTCCTGCATAATTATAAATATCATTTACCAACTTTTTAACATCAGCTGTATCTGTAAGTTTTGGATTATGCACGATTTTAGCTTTTGGGATTACTAGGTCTTTCAAAATATCATTAAACGGATTGGATTTACATAATCCTTTTGTTATAGCAAATTTAAAGATGGTATCAAGGTAGTTAAATAGTTTATTGGCTGTTTCTATTCCATCGTTCTGTTTTGCTTTTACTGTTGATTTACGGATTGTTTTTTTTAATCTCATTTCTAATACTTGGATAATATCTTGATGATTAATTTCATTGATAGATTTATCTTTTAAAAATGGGTAACTATCATTTACTAAAATAGCTTTTTTTCTTTTGTGTGTTTGTGGTGTTGTTCTTTTTGATTCATACTCCAGCCACTCTTCTGCTATTACTTTAAAATTACTATCTGTTTTATTATCCTCCTCTTTTTGTTCATCTCTTTTTTTGTCTATTGGGTCGATTCCCTGCTTAATTAGATTTATATTTTGATCTCTTAAATCTCTTGCTATTGATAATGAAGTTTGTGGAAAATTTCCTAAGGGTAGTTTTCGCCTTTTATTTGTTATTGGACTCTTAAAAATAAATTCCCATCTTTTAGTTTTATTAGCTCTAATATTTATTTGAAGTCCTGCACCATCTGTAAGTACAAAATCTTTATCTTTATGTTTAATTTTTTCTATTGTTTTCACATTGAGTTTATTTATCACTTAAAAGCCTTTATTAATGGGTTTCATTCTTGAATTGTTACCCATATTGTTACCCAATTGTTACCCTAAATTATGTGGGTAGCGTATAGGGTAACAAAAGAGTGTAATATTCTGTTACCCTGCATTGGATTGTATAAGACTATTATAATAATTTAATTCTTTGTGATTGCTTTAGTTATGGGGTTTATAGGATTGTATTGGATGGGGAGTAAGTACTCCTCCCAGATACCGAAACACACCAAAAGAAAAGGTTCCTTGCTGTATTCCTACCCTGGGGAGTTGCCTTTAAAAATGATTGCTAAGGTCTAAGAGAAGCAGTCAAAATACTCTTTGTATTTTCAATGCTTATCTTTATATTAGAATGAGATTTTAATAGAATTAGTATTAAAATCTCATTAAATGATCAATATCCGCTTATTTCTACATACATACTGATGATATCTAACAATGGATCGATAAATAACACAGAACCCACCGTCATAAATGCGGTGATACCGATGAGTGTTTTTACTGAGCTACTTGAGTTCGCCATACATAGTGACTCATTATCTGGTTCTGGCTCTTTGAGATACATATACACGATCAGTTTGAGGTAATAGTACGCTGCAATCGCAGAGTTAAGTACCATAATAACTGCTAAGATAACATATCCAGCATTGATCGTTGCACTTATTAAAAACATTTTACCCCAAAAAACACTAAAAGGGGGAACTCCTGCTAAACTTAGTAAAAATATTCCCATCAAAGCAGCTGCTATAGGTGAAGATTTTACAAGTCCTGAAAACTTTTCAAAACGATGATCAGAAGCATATCCATCTTTTTGCTTATTTCTATGCATCCACAACATTCCAAATGCCCCTAGATTTGTAAACGCAAACAATATCCAGTATAAAAACAACCCTTCAGTAGCCTGTGTAGTTCCTACTAAGATAGCAGCCATCACAAAACCAGCATGTGAGATAGATGAGTATGCGAGCATTCTTTTTACATCTTTTTGTAAAAGTGCTGCCATATTTGGAATAGTCATTGTTAGTACAATGATGATGTATAATATTAATTCAATCCATTGATTATCAACACTTATAAAAATCTCAAAAAATCGAAGTGCCACTACAAACGCAGCGATTTTTGGTACAACTGAAATATATCCAGCTAAGGCAGCAGATGATCCATCATACACATCAGGCGCCCAAGTATGAAAAGGTACAAGTGACAGCTTAAAGCTCAATGCTCCTAAGATAAACACAACCCCTAAAAGTATCAAAGGGTAGTTTTCAAAGTTTGTAGCTACAAGGTGTGATGATATTTGACCAAGTTCCACACTTCCTGTGAGGGCATAAAACACCATCGATCCAAAAGCAAAAAACGAAGCAGAAACTGCTCCCATCGTAAAGTATTTGATTGCAGCTTCAGTTGAACGATCACGATTGTGCATCGCAATGAGTACATACAGTGCCAAAGATGCTGTTTCTAGCCCTACAAAAATCAAGATAAGATTATCGCTCGTTACCATAAACTGAAAACCTGCTACCATAAATAAAAACAGTGCAAAAAACTCTGGATATTTATACTCATGAAATCGTTGTGCAGACAATGCCAACAATACAAAAATCCCAGAAGCTACGATGATGATCACTTGTGCAAGTATCGAAATACCATCGATAAACATCACATCAAAAAAACCTCGTGTCGTACCACTATATCCGATCACAGTACCCAAATCGATAAGTAATACAAGAATAGTGAGCATCACATAGAGTGATTTATGTAAGTTTTTTGTAGCTAAATCGATACATAAAATAAGAAGTGCCCCAACGATAGCTATCATCATTGGTAATAATGATGGGATATTTAAATCTTCTATATTTATTGAGATTGGTTCAATCATTATTTGATCTCCTTTATTGAGTTCACTTTTGCTATTGTCTCTTTTGATTTAGGATCTATCGCTTTGAGATACATCACTTGTACGAGCTGTTTTACTGAGTTATCAACAGGTTCTAAAATTGGTTTTGGGTGTACTCCTAAATAAATAACTAAACACACCAAAGGGATCAATGCTGTTAATTCTCTCCCATTGAGATCTTTTAGTTTTTCATTTAAAGGATTTGTGATCGGTCCAAAAAATGTTTTTTTGTACAGTACGAGCATATATACAGCCCCTAAAATGATAGTCGTTCCAGCAAGTCCAGTCAAGAGTGGAGATATAGCAAAAAATCCAATCAATGCTAAAAATTCACCAACAAAACCAATAGTTAAAGGCAATCCAATAGAAGCCATAAGAATGATACCAAATATAGTAGCGTAGATAGGCATCACTTTTGCAATTCCACCAAACTCACTCATCATCTTTGTATGGCGTCTATCATACAACACACCCACAAGTATAAACAGTCCTCCAGATACGATACCATGAGAGATCATCAAAAACAATGCTCCCCCAATACCTTCAACATTTAAAGCAAAAATACCTAAAATAATAACACCCATATGTGAGATAGAACTATATGCTATAACTTGTTTGATATCTTCTTGTGCATACGCTATCATCGCTGTGTATATAATCGCAATGATTGCCAAAATAGCCATAGGGATCATCAGTGTTACACTCGCATCTGGAAAAAGTGGCAATGAATATCGCACAAATCCATATGTTCCCATCTTCAACAAAATTGCAGCAAGAATAACAGACCCTATAGTTGGAGCTTGTCCATGAGCATACGGTAGCCATGTATGAAATGGTACCATTGGTACTTTTACAGCAAACCCGATAAAAAATGCGACAAAAAGCCACATCTGCATATCAATAGGAAGTTGTAACATATTCCAATCAAGAAGATTAAAACTCCAGTGCCCAGTAGACTGAAAATATACATATCCCAAATACAACATCGCAATAAGCATGATTAATGAACCTGTAAAAGTATATATGAAAAACTTAACAGCGGCATAGACTCTTTTTTGTCCACCCCACGCACCGATGATATATAACATAGGAATAAGTGACAACTCCCAAAATACATAAAATACAATAGCATCAAGTGCCAAAAACACTCCCACCATCGTCATCTCTAAAAATAGTACTGTTAAAAGAAGATGTTTTAAGTCTCTTTTTTCACTCATACCTATCACTGAAATCATAGTCATAAAAGTGGTCATCAGTACTAAAAAGAGTGATATTCCATCTATTCCTAGATTGTATGATATTCCATATTGTGAAATAAGTGGTATGAACTCTCTAAATTGCATCGTTGCTGTTGTATTTTCAAAGTTTATCCATAAGTAGCAAGAGAGGATAAATTCGATTGCAGTTACTGTTATCGCATAGGTTCGTATCGCACCCTTATCTACTAAAAATCCAATAACAGCTGCAACTGCTGGAAAAAATATTAAAATTGATAAAATATAATCCATCTATTCCCTTTCCTTATTTCAAATCGCTAAAAACTAACACTAAAACCAACAATACCAAAAGACCAAAGCCCATCCATCTTATTGATTTTGATAAATTTCCACTTTGCATTGAGCACCCTATCTTACCACCTTCTACAATTGTAGAAGCGATTCCATCTACTGTTTTATCGATGATTTTAAGATCGATCTGTTTCCATGAAAATCTTGATACCGCTGTATAAAATCGAGAAACAACAAAGTCCCAAAAATGTGGCAAATAGTACTGATTTACAAGCAGTTTATAGATAAATTTATTTTTAAATCTACTACTATAATACTCTTCATCTTTATTGTATTTAAACACAGCAAGTGCAATTCCACAAAGTGCAATGAGTGTAGTAACTGCTATAAGTGTATAAAAAGTATCAGTAGATACATGTACATTAAGTAATGGCAACACTTTTGTCACCATAGAGACAAACTCATGCTCAAACCAACCCGCCACAATCGCTAAAATAGCCAATGGACTCATCGCAGCAATCACAAAAGTATATGTTTCATGTGGATGTTTTGTTTCGTGGTCATATCTTTCTTTTCCATAAAAAACATACATCACAAGTCTAAATGAATAAAATGCGGTCAATCCAGCAGTGAGCCATAAAACAGTCCACAATATATATGATCCAGTTCCAAATGCAACTTCCAAAATCAGATCTTTTGAGAAAAATCCAGCAAGTGGAAATATCCCTGCAAGTGCAACAGAAGCAATAGTCATGATAAGTGCAGTTTGTGGCATATGTTTTTTCAAGCCACCCATTTTTTTGATATTGATCTCATCATCCATCGCATGCATCACATTTCCAGCTCCTAAGAAAAGAACTGATTTGAAAAAGGCATGCGTTGCTAGATGAAATAACGCTACCCAGTACGCACCCAAACCAGCTGCAACAAACATATATCCAAGTTGTGAAAGTGTAGAAAAGGCGATTATCTTTTTCATATTTGTAGCCACTAGTGCCATCAAAGCAGCACCAAAAGCAACAACTGCTCCAAGAGCTGCGATAAAATACCCAACTTCAGGAACAACGATAAAGATCTCATTTGCTCGTATGATAAGATACACACCAGCTGTTACCATAGTAGCCGCATGAATCAATGCAGACACAGGAGTAGGACCCTCCATCGCATTTGCAAGCCAAGTATTAAAAGGAAATTGTGCTGATTTTCCCATCGCACCTATAAATAAAAGAATAGCAATCGTTACAATTGTTGTTTCAGGGAGTAAACTTATATTTGCAAATACAGCATCGTACTGCAAACTCCCAATATTCCAGAAAATCATAAATATACCAACAAGCATAGCCAAATCAGCTACACGATTTACGATAAAAGCTTCATTTGCAGCCCATGATGGCGAGATAGCAGAATGAGGTGAGAGTGTAGAATATGGTGATAGTTCTAGATCTTTTGATTTTTCGATATCTTTTTTATGATACCAAAAACCGATCAATCCCCAAGAACACAATCCAACACCTTCCCAACCAATAAACAGTCCAGCAAAGTTATCAGACATCACTAAAATCATCATAGAAAATACAAAAGCAGAAAGCCATGCAAAAAATCTATTGAAACTCACATCGTGATCCATATATCCAATAGAGTGAATATGTACCATAGTTGACACAAGTGTCACAACAACCATCATCACGATACTCACCTGATCAACGATAAAACCAAAAGGTATATTTACATTTCCTAGAACAATCCAATCCATCATATTCACATGAATACTATTTCCAGTTGTGTATACATAATACAATAGATTTAAAGAAGCGATAAGTGAAATAGCCAAAAATAAAGAACTCAAAATACCTATAAAAAGTTTCTTTTGTGTATTTGCAAAAAGTGTTGCGATCAAAGCTCCCACAAGAGGAGAAAACAATGCAACGAAAAGGTAGTTTTCCATCATCATCCTTTCATACTTTTTAGATTGATTAAGTCAATATTATTGTGTCGTTTATACCATAAAATCAAAAGTCCCAAACCAACAGCCACTTCACTAGCAGCAATGGCGATGATAAAAAATGCAAACATCTGCCCAGTAAGATCTCCGTGAAATTTTGAGATCGCTACCATCCCTATATTTACAGCATTGAGCATGATCTCTGTTGAAAAAAATAGCATCAATAAATTTGTTCTTCGTAAAACTCCAAACATCCCTATCATAAAAATAATAGTGCTTAAAATCAGATAATCATTTAGTGTGATACTCATTTGGTATCCTTTGTTGTCTCTATTTCATTTTGTTTTTGTTGTTGTTCTTTTTTATTCTCTTTTTCATTGAGTGCATCAATTTCGGATTCACTGAGTTCAGTATAAGAAACATCCATCTTTTTACCAGCTAAGATAATCCCACCAATCATAGCAACCAAAAGCATCACAGCAGCTACTTCAAATGGTACTAAATATTTTGTAAACAAAACAACACCAACATCTTGAGTATTTCCATCTATTGTGCCATACAATTCTGCTGCCATTCCTACAGGATATTGAGCCGATACATTTGCACCAATTACTGGGGCGATAAATATAAACACAACAATCAAAGCAATAAGACCAGAAAGTGCAAAGGTGATACGAGGGTTTGTTGCAGACTCTTTGATATCATTTATAGAATCAAAAAACATCATTCCAAAAGCATACAAAGCCATCACAGCTCCTGTATACACAACAATCTGAACAGCCCCTAAAAAATCAGCTCCTAACAAAAAGAAAAATGCTGAGATAAAAATCATACCAGCAGCCAATGAACTTAAAGCATAGAGTGCATTTTTGGTAAGTACTGTGATACTAAACATTGCTATTGTTAAAAAAGCAAATAGATAAAAAGCTACTACTTCAAACATATATTATCCTTCATCTTAATATCCCAACGGTGTTTTTTTGATTTTTTCATCAGCATCAGGAGAAACTGCTCCAAAACCTTGATATTCTAACTGTCTTTCAAGTTCACTAAAAGGGGTATCCATATCCTCTTTTAACATAAAATGCTCTCTTTGTTCACTTGCATTTTCATATCTTCCACCGTGTACGATTGCTAGTTCTGGACACACTTCTGCACAGTATCCACAAAAGATACATCGCCCAAGATTGATAGTGTATTCCATCACCTCTTTTCGTGAATCTTCATCTATTTTTGTATCCATTCGTATACAGTTTGCGATACAAATTTTTTCACACAATCCACATCCGATACATCTATTTGAACCACTTTCTAGTAGTGCCAAAAGTTTATGCATCGCCCTATATCGTGAGCTTATTGGAAGTTTTTCTATAGGATACTTTGTATTGTGAGATTGTTTGTTGAAAACAACCCCTTTGAGTATTTTAAAAGTGATTCCTAGTCCTTTGAAAAGATCAAGACTAAATCCTCTTTTAAATACTTGCTTAAATTTATCCCAGTCAGTTTTTGGATACTCATCGATATCCATCATAATATACTCTTGAGATCCGACATTTCTCTCTTTTAAATCTTTAAAGCTCATATCTCAAGCCTCCTATAAAATAACTATTGCAGTTATCAAGATATTTAGTAAAGCTAACGGCATCAATATTTTCCAACACAACCACATCAATTGGTCTGGTCGTACATGTGGCCAAGAAGCTCGCACCCACAAAAATAAAAATATCAAAAACATCACTTTAAGAATGATTGCTATTGCACCAGGAATAAACCACAAGTCATTGAATCCACCCAAAAACATCAAAGCTGTAACAAATGAGATAGTAAAAAGGTTCGCATATTCCCCTATAAAAAACATTCCCCATCGCATACCTGAATACTCTGTAGCATATCCAGCAACAACTTCTGCTTCATGCTCCAAAAGGTCAAATGGTGTTCTATTTGTTTCTGCATATCCAGCGATTAAAAACAAGAAAAATGCTAAAGGTTGTGTAAAAATAAGCCAGTTTAAAACTCCACCTGCTTGGTAGTTATTGATATCTATAAGTGAGAGACTTCCCACAAGCATCAAAGGAGCTAGCATAGAAAGTCCAGTTACAACTTCATATGAAAGGAGCTGTATGGCTGTTCTTGCTCCTCCTAAAAGTCCCCATTTATTTGCTTGTGACATACCACCTAAAAGAGGTCCATACAATCCAGTAGCCATCACACCCATCACAAACAATACACCAATATTAATATCACTTACAATCACACCAGGTACAAAAGGCACAGCAGTCATAGCGATAAATGCTGTTGCAGCTGTGATAATCGGTGCTATCATAAAGATGATTTTATTTGAGTTTTGAGGAATAAAATCTTCTTTTGTAAAAAGCTTGATACCATCACACAAAATTTGTAAAACACCAAAAGGTCCTACATGAGAAGGTCCAGGTCGTCGTTGTATAAACGCAAGTACTTTTCTCTCGATATAAGTGGTAAATCCAGCCAAGGCAGAGAAAATAGCCAAAATAACAACAGCTTTTATGATGGTCATCAAGATATCATTTTCCATACGCTACACCTTTCTCAAAAAAGCTTTTTCAAATCTATTTTTAAAAAGTGCTTTTGTGTTGATCTCTTTATCAAAGGTAGGGACATACGATACCTCACCAACTAAATCTTTATCAACTTTAAGATCCAATATCACACTTGTACCATTTGCGCTTATCTCTAGTTTTTCATCTTCATTGATCTCTAGCTGTTGTTGTATTCTTTCAAGTGTTGTTGTAGATACGAAAAAAGCCACTTTGTCTTTTTGAAGTAGTCTTGCTTTTTTTGTAAAGTCATTGAACTGATCGATCGGATTACCATCGTAGATGATATACTCATTTTCTTCCGCTTCCAAAGTGAATATTTCATCACTTAATTCTACTTTTTCTTCTACAGTCTCTTTTACTTCCAGTGCATATCCACGATGCTCTACTCGATCATTTGAAAAATGGTTTTCTAAATCATCAAATTTCACTTTGTTAAATATCTCTTGTGTATAGTCTATCGTATACTTTGCTTTATGATCCAAAATCTCATTTGCGATATCATTTAAAACATATCCATCATATTGTATCGCTGCATTTGTAGGAACTACATTTTTATCAATATTCACAAAAGTTCCCTCTTGTTGAGAAAGTGGTGCCATGTCGATATCTCCATCACCCAAAGCACTTAATTCAAAATCTGCTGGTACATTGTACCCTACAGTTTTACCTGTACTTACCTCATCTAAATCACACAACTCACATACCCCTAAAGTATTTGTTTGTGTAGGGATAACAAGCACTTTAAACGAAGTATATTTTTCTACCAATCCAGCTAAAACTGCAATCTTTGTAGCATCAGGATGACGGATACAATCTTCCCCGATGATCAAAGAAAAACTATCTTTTTTTAAGAGCATCGCTTCAATTGTTTCTAAGAGTGATTCATCTGTTCCTATTTGATCTAATAGTTTTGTGTAAGTGTACTCTACTTCATTAGATACTTTTTTGGGTACTATTTTTTTGACCTCTTTTTCTTCACCAGTTTCTTCATCGGTAACTATCTCAACAATTGTTTCTTTTACCATTTCTGTTACTGTTTTTGTTCGTGTCTCTCGTAAAGACTCAAGATAATCAATCACATCTTGTGGTAAATCTTTTCCAAACTGATCTAAAATAAAATACAAAATAGCATCTTCACTAAAAATAGTATTGGCTATAGTCTCTATAGTTTTCCCTTTTTTCCCAAAACCTTCTATATGAAGATCTCCCATACTATGAAAATACAATCCTGCACCTTTGTTGATAGTGATTGTATTATTCAGTGCATATTTTACAGTTGGTGCGTCTGATTTTAAAAACGACCCAACAGAGATGATAAAATTACTATTGTGTATATCTTCTACTTTTGCGTTGTAGTAGTTTTTTCCAGTTGTTTTTGAGTAGCTATCCATAAACTTTTTGTATCTAAAAGCATCATCATTCACAAGTTTTACAGTTGTTTTTTCTTTGAGAAGTTGTAGTATCTTTGCCTCTTCGTTTGTGATATAAGAGTTAAAGATAATAGTATCTGCATTTTGAACAGCCTCTATAGCTTTACTAAATGCCACTTCATCTTTTTTTGCACGATTAAGATAATCAAATCCAAATCGAGCAGCTCCACTTAAAGAAGTATAATGTGAATCATTGGTTACTCGATAGATCTTTTTTTCTCTACTATGGATGATGTCGGTATGTTTTACTTCATAATACATCAGCGTACAGTCTGATGAAAAAGGATTTGATGCTGGTATTTTTGTAAGTTCCCATGCATTTGATTTGTACTGAAAATCATGACTCACAAGTGCCCCAACAGGACAAACAGAGATACATTCTCCACAATCAATACAACTATCTTTATCAAACCCAATAAGACTTTTATTGAGTTTATTCCACATAGCATAAGCATCTTTTGGCATACTTGCTTTATACTCTGCACTTAAAGCATCAGCACCTCTTTTGACCGTACTTAAAGCACTTGACCCAATCATATCTTTACACACAGTTACACACTTTTCACATACAATACAAAGTCCTGGATCATAGTTCATCACACCCCAATGAGCAGCAGGTCTAGGTACATCCTTTACACTATAATGTTGCTCATCAACTTTCATATACAAGCTGTAGTTTTGTAGTTCACACTCTCCACTTTGATCACAAACACCACACTGTAAAGGATGATTTACATCATATACTTCCATAATAGCTCGCCGCTCTTTTTCAATAGTTGGAGTATTGGTGGTTACTGTTATTCCCTCTTTTACTTTTGCATTACATGAATATACTTGCTTCCCATCTGATTCTACAAGACAGAGACGACACGCTAAAGTAGGAGAACATTTTGTTTGATAACAAATAGCAGGCACAAAGATATCATTTGCTCGTGCAACATTAAGGATCGATTCACCCTCTTTTGCTACACACTCTTTACCATCGATAACTAAAGTTATGGGATCACTCATGACACTAAACCTTTTGTATTTTTACTTGCATAAATCGATATTGATCTTGCAAAGGGTGTTTTGTATCTGTTGAAAGTATCGGATACAAAGCTATTGTTCCTCGTATAGTTGGATCGATTTGAAATCTTTTTTCAAAAACTTCATCTGCACAGGCTATATTTACAGTATCGCCATCTTTGATTTTTGCAGCCATAGCAAAAGAGCTACTCCCTTTGAGTATATCTTCATCACTTTTTGCTGTATATATAACCGTTCCATTGTATGTTTGAATATCTTCTACATCATTGAGTTTTATTCTTTCTGTTGATTCTAGTGTGATATCTTTATCAAGTACTATTACATTGATATTGGTATACGAAGAGACAAGTCGAAGAATATTTTTGATATTTGTAAGATGTTTATGCCCTATAATATCATCTCCGATAATCATCGTGATATTTTTTTTATCTTTCATATTCTCTACTAAATCTTCAAACTCCTCTTCTCCAATACTTGTCTCACCACTTAAATATCCGATATCCAAATCTTCTAAATACTCATCATATTGAGTATTTGTATCGCTGAGTAAAAATGAAGTTAAAAGAGCCAACACACCCTCTTCACTTCCTGCTTCATATTTGATATATTGAGCATAAGTGTTATGTAGTGACACATCATCTATAGGATGCATATAGATAAACTCACAATCATTTTGAGTAACCATATCTTTGATATATTGATCTACTTTTTTATCATCTGTTGCGATTCGTGTACCTATAGTGATGATCATATCACTGTCAAAATCCATAAAATTTTCTCTTTCTTTTTTGTTACTATTCATGGGCGTATCCTTTAACTCTCAGTCTTTATTTCTGTTGTATCTTCTATTTTTTCTTCTATCTCTGTTTCTATACTGATAGGTTTTTCTTTTTTGATCACAAGTGTCCAATCAACTTCATTGAATTTAATAGAGTTCATAAGTGTCCATTCATTCTCTTTTACACAATCAGCCGATGCTTGCACCCCTGAAAAATCGCCTATCTCAAAAAGAAAAATACCATTTTCACCTTGAGCTATATCAGTATTCATAAGTTCCACAAGTCTAGGTAAAAAATCTTGCTTAAGTTGGCGTAAATCAAATCGTTTCATTATCTATCTACCTCACCAAAAACGATATTAAGACTTCCGATAATTGTCACGACATCTGCTAATTGGTGTCCTGGTAAAAGATCATTCAAAACTCCAGTATGCCAAAAACTAGGCGCTCTACATTTGAGTTTGTACGCATAAGGTGATCCATCAGATACGATATAAAATCCAAGCTCCCCTTTTGGTGATTCTGTTGCGACATACACTTCACCCACAGGTGGTCGCATCCCTTGAGTAACCAAAACAAAATGTTGCATCAAAGAATAGTTTTGCGTCATAATCTCCTCTTTTGTTGCTGAAATATATTCAGGAGCATGTGCCATCAGCTGTGTATCTGATGCTTCATATTTAGGTACAAGTTGTCGTAGTATCTTTATAGACTCTGACATCTCTTGCATATAACACTTATATCGTCCATAGCTATCACACTTATCAGAAATAGGGATATCAAAGTCAAGTTCTCCATATATCCCATAAGGGATCTCTTTTCTCAAATCCCATTTTACTCCACTTCCTCGTAATGACACTCCTGTTAAAGACCAAGATTTTGCCATCTCAGGAGAGATAACACCCACATTTTCTAGTCGCATTCTCCAAATTCTATTGTTTGTGAGAAGTCCTTCATAAATAGGTATTTGTGTTTCAAGTACTTGCAAAAACTTTTCTAAATCTTCTAGCCAATTCTCAGGAATATCTAAAGGCACTCCACCAATACGAACAGCACTATGAGTAAGTCTTGCTCCACAATAATCTTCCATCAGATCCATTGCATATTCTCGTTCTCTAAAAGTATAAAGAAAAATAGACATCGCCCCCACATCAAGTGCATGAGTAGCCAGCCAAAATAGATGTGCGATGATTCTATTGAGTTCGATAAGCATAGTTCGTATCACTTCTGCTCTTCGTGGTGCTTCGATACCCAAAAGTTTTTCTACTGCTAATGCATAGCCATAGTTATTTGAAGTTGATGCGATATAATCCATACGATCAGTTGTAGGTAAAAACTCATTATAGATCATATTTTCACCCATTTTCTCCACACCTCTATGAAGATATCCTATATCAGGATACGCTTTTGTTACCTCTTCCCCTTGAAGCTCTAGCATAAGTCGTAACTGACCATGTGAAGATGGATGTTGTGGTCCAAAGTTTACCACCATTGTGTTATCTTCTCGTTCGAAGTTTATATTTTCAAAAAAAGGTTTGAGTCTATTTGTTTGTTGCATATTATTTCCTCTTCTTTAAATGAACAGTCTCTATCTCATCAAATGGAGTCACCAATCTTTTACCAAATAGTTTCACTCCACCCTCTTCTTGATATCGCACAGGTGTATCAGGCTCATCTCCATCAGATATATCGACACCTTTATGTACTTCATGTCCTAGTCGCGCAAATCGTTCTGTATCATATCTATCAACACAAGCAGAATCTCGAAGCTCTGGTCCGATCACATCTCTAGCTTCTTTACCAAAGATTTTATCCACTTCATACCATGAAGCTTTTTCATCTCCATGTAAAGGATAAGTTTTAAGCAATGGATGATCATGCCAATCATCTGGAAGTAATATTCTTTTCATATTTGGATGATTTGATACTTTTACACCATACATATCATACATCTCTCGCTCACCCCAATCTGCCATTCTAAAAAGTGATTCGATTGATTGTATTGTGTCTGTTTTTTCTAAAAATGCTTTGACTCGTATCCGTTTTCTTTTTTGTGTAGAAAGCATCATATACACGATCTCAAAGCCACCTCTTTTGGCGATATAATCAACCGCCGTTAGCTCTATCATAAAATCATATTCTAAACTATTTTTAAGATGTGTTATTGTTTTGAGATTATCTTTTGGATCAATTATTACCACCAAATGATCAAGTTCAATATAAGCATCTTCTATACTTACTATCTCTTGTAAGCTTTGATAATCTGATTGAAAAACTTCATCGCTAGCTACATCAACTCTTGCAATTGTAGGTTTTACAAAAAATCTATCACTAAAAAAAGATTTTTTTTGTACATCATCTTTTGGAGTATAGCTTCTCATTTATATCAACCTTTTTGCTTTTTGAGCCATGTTTGAAGGCTCTCTTCTGATTTTTTGTTGCAACATCATTAGGGCGTATTGAAGTGTTTCAGGTCGTGGGGCACAGCCAGGTAGATATATATCCACAGGAATAACACGATCAACCCCTTGAACAGTCGCATAAGTATTAAACATACCACCAGTATTGGCACAACTTCCCATAGATATCACCCATTTAGGATCGGGCATCTGATCATAGAGTCGTCGCATAAATTCAGCATGTTTTTTTGTCAATGTCCCAGCTACTACGATCACATCAGATTGCCGAGGACTCGCTCTAAAAATAGTACCAAATCTATCAAAATCAAATCTTGCACCACCAGTAGCCATCATCTCGATAGCACAACAGGCAAGCCCATAAGTCATAGGCCACAAAGAGTTACTTCGTCCAAAATTTACTATTTTATCAACTGCAGTTAGTTTGATGGGTGTTCCAGCATCTGCTAGGTAGTTTACTTTATGCTGTGCCATTCTAAGGCTCCTTTTTTCCATGCGTAGATAAATCCAATAGAGAGTAAAAGAATAAATAAAATCATCTCAATAAATCCAAACCAACCTAAAACTTGAAAGTTTACAGCCCATGGAAACATAAAAATAATCTCTACATCAAACAAGATGAAAAGTAACGCCATCATATAAAATTGAACAGAGATTGTATTGGGTTGTTTTGTCACTTCTGGACCACATTCGTAAAGAGTAGATTTGAGTTTTTCTGTGTCTTGTCGAGCAAATTTACGACTCACAAATCGTGCAAGCATAGTCGTAGCAAAAAATGCACTAAATGTTATGATAAACATCACAAAGACACCAAAATATGGATGTGTAAAACCCGAATGTTCCATTTCTATTCCCTTTTTTCGTTAAAGTATCTCTATGTCGATAAACATACTTCACTATAAGTAAAGTAATAATACCTTATTCTTTGTAAATAAGAACTTACAATTTGTGCTAGTTAGTCCTGTTAATCATCGTTTAATGCTGTGATAAAATCAACTCTTCCATCATCTCAAGTGGCACTTTTTGAACATTGTCAAATTGTGATTTATTAAAAGTTCTTTGCCTTTTTGCAAGTTGTGCTGTGTGTCTCGATATCAGCTCTTCGAGCTCTTTTTTAGTGATTTTGCTATCAAGATAATCAAATACTTCAGATATGCCGATACTATTCATACAATTTGGGGCTCGTGTGTACTCTTTTTCCAAAGCGATCACTTCATCTATCAAGCCATTTTCTATCATCAAGTTTGTTCGTAATTGTATTCGTTGTCGTAAAATCTCAGGATCTGTTTGTATCTCATAAATAGGAAGATTTTCTACCTTTCCTACAGCCTTATTTTTAAAAAAACACTCGCTAGGAAGCTCTTCTGTCTCAAAATATATCTGGGCTGCTTTTTCGATACGATATCTATCAGTAGAAGCGATTTTTTGCATATATGAGTGATCGAGTAAATAAAGTTTTTCATACAATGAAGTAAGATTATTCATCTCTTTTTTTACGATCTGTTTTGTTTCATCAGATATCTTGGGAGTAGCAGAAAGTCCGTCAATCAACGCCTTTAGATAAAACCCAGTTCCACCTACGATGATAAGATTTTTTCCATTTTGTATCGCATAATCTTTTGCTTTCTCATACTCATCAAAAAACTCAATCACATCAAACACTTCATCTGGATATACACAATCTATTCCAAAATGCACGATGCCATCTCGTTCAGCTACTGTTGGTTTGGCTGAGGCTATATCTATTTTTTTATACACAGCCAAACTATCAAGAGATAAGATAACCGCATCAAGCTTGTGTGCTAATTGAATAGAAAGTGCCGTTTTTCCAGAAGCTGTTGGTGCGATGATTGCTAGTTCTTTGTACAAATAATTCCCTTTTACGAACATATAACTAACATTATAGTAAAATCCCCCTTATGAATAAAATACTCAAAAAACTAAATGACTTCAATGAACTAGTGATGTTCAAACACTCCATCTTTTCACTCCCTTTTATTTTTATAGCTATGGTTGTAGCTGCAAATGGATGGTTTGGTTGGGAACTATTACTTTTAGGAATATTAGCAGCCTTAACTGCAAGAAATTTTGCGATGGGATTCAATCGTTATATGGATAGAGATATCGATGCTCTGAATCCTCGAACAATAAATCGTCCAAGTGTAGATGGAAGAATAGATCCAAGACAAGTCCTCCTCTTCACTCTTCTAAATGCACTGGGATTTATCATCGTTGCCTATTTTGTAAATGATTTAGCTTTGGTTTTATCTCTTCCTATTCTACTTATCATTGGAAGTTATTCATATTTTAAGAGGTTCTCATATTTAGCTCATATCATTCTAGGTGTTTCATTAGGTTTAGCCCCAATTGCAGGAGTTGTCGCGGTAACTGAGACTATTCCCTTATGGTCTATTTATTTGAGTATAGGAGTACTATTTTGGGTCGCTGGATTTGATCTTTTGTATTCGTTGCAAGATATTGAAGTAGACAAAAAACTAGGACTTCACTCTATCCCCTCACAATTTGGTGCAAAGAAAACGATGCTTTTTTCAAAAATTATGCACAGCTTTACCATTATTTTTTGGACACTTTTTGTTGTTGTTGCCAACTTAGGAGTTTTTGCATATCTAGCAGTAATAGCAAGTGCCATTATGCTTAGCTACGAACATATCATCGTAAACAAAGACTTCAAGAAAATAGACAAAGCTTTTTTTACGATCAATGGTTATCTAGGGATTTTATTTTTTGTGTTGATTGTAACAGATAGTATTTTTTAGAAAAATATTACTAATTATTTAATAACTAGCATATTTTTCCAGCCAACTGCTCAGGCAACATCCCCAACTCTTCTTCTAGTAGTTTAGTATCTCCGTGTTGTACATAGAGATCTGGATACTCAAATGAGGTTACTTTTACATCTAGATCTTCATCACTTATGAGTTCCAATAAAGCACTTCCAACTCCGCCTGCTTTTTGGCTATCGCTAAAAACATACCATCTTTGTGTTGTTTTTGACAACTCTTTTAAAAGTTCAGCATCGAGTGGTTTTACAAAACGCAAATCAACTATCGTGATATCTTCATCGCAGATTTTTTCTGTATCTATCGCTCTCGAAACTCCTGCTCCATATCCTATAAAAGCTATCTTGCTATTAGTTTTTTTCAAAATTTCTGCTTTGCCTTTTTCGAACTTTTTAGGAGTAAATTCAAGCTCTTTAAATGCACCTCTTGGATATCTTATAGCACAGGGGGTTTCGTAGTCTTTTGCAAACTCTAGTGCGTACTCTAAAGTTTTTGAATCTCTTGGTGCAAGAAGTGTCATATTTGGTAAAAATCGTAAAAAACTTATATCAAATTGCCCTTGATGTGTTTCCCCATCAGCCCCTACGATACCTGCTCTATCGATACAAAATGTTACAGGTAAGTTCATCAAACATACATCGTGAATAATTTGATCAAACCCTCTTTGTAAAAATGTAGAATAGATAGTCACAAAAGGTTTAAATCCATCTTTTGCCATCGCTGCCATCGAAGTTACTGCGTGTTGTTCTGCAATTGCAACATCCCAAAAACGATCTGGAAACTCTTTCATAAGCTTATCGATTCCAGTTCCACTTGGCATCGCTGCAGTTACACCAACTACTTTTTCATCGTTTTTAGCTAACTCATACAATGCATCACTAAACACAGCTGTTGCTGCTTTTGCTCCAGCTTTTTTGTGAAACTTACCAGTTTCTACATCAAAAGGACTCACTCCATGCCAATGTTCATGGTGACCTTCTGCTGTTTCGTATCCTTTTCCCTTTACTGTTCTTGCATGAACAATCACAGGCTTTCCAAAGTTTTTTGCCAACTCCAGAGTCTTGATGATCTCTTCAATATTGTGACCATCAATTGGACCAATATAATCGATCCCCATCTCTTCAAAAATAATCCCAGGAGTGATAAGCTTTAAGCTAGCTTCAAGCCTTTTTGCAAGATAAGTTGTCCCTTCTGGCATATTATTTTTGATAAATTTATCAACTCTATCTTTAAACTTTTGATATGATTTTCCAGCTAAGATACTACTGAGATGTTTAGAGATAGCCCCTATTGGTTTTGCGATACTCATTTCATTATCATTTAAGATGATCACAACAGGTAGTTTTAAATCACCTAGTTCATTAAGTGCTTCATATACCATCCCTGCACTCATACTTCCGTCACCTATCATCACTACAGGAACTTTCCCATTTTTCTCAAGCATTGCTGCTTTTGCAGCACCCACAGCTAGTGAAATGGAAGTCGATGAGTGACCAGCTACAAAATAATCCGAATCTGATTCTTTTGGTTTTGTAAATCCACTCATCCCTTTAAATTGTCGTAAAGTACTAAACTCTTCCCATCTTCCAGTGATCAGTTTATGCGGATAACATTGATGAGAAACATCAAATATAAAAGGATCAAATGTTGCATCAAATACTTCATGCATCCCTAAAGTTAATTCAACAGCCCCTAAAGTTGAGCTAAAATGCCCACCATTTACAGATACTACATCGATAATTCTATCTCGTATTTTTTGTGCTTTTTGCTCTAATTCTTTTATATTTTCTTTTTTACTATTCATATTATCTCTTTTCTAAAAGATCTACTTCCCAAAAAAAATCTATCCAATCTTTGGCTTCTTTAACTGTAAAATCTGGTGCAAGAAGTGCTGTTTTTTTATAAAATATTGTTGCAATTTTAAATTCACATTGTGGATATTTTTCATGAAGTAATTTTAAAATTTCAACCATACTCTCTCCACTATCAATTATATCGTCAATTAACACAACTTTCTTTTTAGATGATAAATCTGGTATGTTAAATATATTAAAAGTCTCAAGTCGTTCAGTTCCATCATAGTGAATAGAGTTTAAACTAAATATCTCTCTTATATTAAGAGCTTCACTTAACAAATGTCCCAAAACCAATCCACCTCTAGCAATCGCAACAAGTGTATCTGGATTATACTCTTTTATTTGTGGAATTAAAACACGACAATCTTCTAAACAATTTTCATAACTATAATATTGTTTAACGATAGCAGAATCTTCCATCTATTTTTTCTTTAGTTGTAAAAGTTTTTTTAACGCTTTAAACACTTTTGTATTTTGTTCTTTTGTTCCAATAGTGATACGAATCGCATTTTGTCCATATCCAGTCATATCTCGTACAATAATTCCCTGCTCAAGTAATTTTTGAGCAACATCTTTTGAGATAGACTTGCCTGTATATATTGTGATAAAGTTTGTATAACTAGGGATATAAGTAAGCTTATTTTTATCTGCAAACTTTTCATATCTTGTCATCTCTTTGAAGTTTTTCTTGATGCATTTTTGTACAAACTTCTCATCTTGAAGTGCTATTTTTGCAGCTTCTAGTGAGAGTGTTGTTACATTAAAAGGGGGTCTGAGTTTATATAAATTTTGAATGATACCAAGATCAGCGATACCATATCCAACTCTCATTCCACCCAAAGCATATGCTTTTGAAAAAGTTCCCAGATAGATCACATTTGGATATTTTTTTGTTACTTTTTTCACATCGATTTTTTTAGCACCATCTTTATAGATTGCATACTCTTGATATGCACCATCAAGTACCACTAAAGTATTTTTATCTACTTCATCTAAAAATTCGTACACCTCTTTTGCATCAAGAGCTTCACCCATAGGGTTATTTGGTAAACATAAAAAGATGATATCAGCACCCTCTTTTTTATATATCTTTCTAAACTCATCAAGATTATGTTGATCTGATGGTGTTTTTAAAATAGTTGCACCCGTTTGTTTTGAATAAATCTCATACATAGCAAAAGTTGTTTTTGCCATAAGCACTTTTGATTTTTCAGTACATTTTGCATGTACACAAAATTCAATTATCTGGTCACTACCAGCTCCGATAATCACATTTTTATCAGTCACTTGAAATCTTTTTGCCAGAGCATCTTTAAGTTCATACATACTATCATCTGGATAGACAAAAGCACTTTTAGATTTTTTTTCTAAAGCTTTTACAACTTTTGGACTTGTTCCGTATGGATTTTCATTTGAAGCTAACTTGATGATATCTTTTGGATTGATTCCATATTCTCGTACAACTAACTCTATTGGTTTTCCCGCTTCATAGATATTTAAATTATCTAATACTTTATTAAATTTCATCTGATTCCCTTACATAACTTCCTAAAAATTTTATCTCTTTTTTATACTCAGTAAATATAGCATCTACTTTTGGATCATTTTTATGCCCATTAAATTCTATAAAAAATATCAACTCGTTTTGTATCACATGTGATTCTATTTTGATAAGATTGATATCTACACTATCAAATACTTTCAAAAACTTCACTAATGACCCACTTTGTTGTGGTAGTTTTGCTAATATTGCTGTATTGTCTGAACCACTTTCTAAATTATCAAAATCGCTCACTATGATAAAATCAGTTTGATTATCTGTGTTATCTTCAATATTTTCAAAAATAATAGGCAAGCCATACATCGTAGCAGCAATATGTGAACTAATCGCAGCACTTCTATCGTCGTTAAGTGCTATTTGTACTGCTTTTGCTGTTGATTCTACTGGAACGAGCTCAATATTATCAAGATTGTGTTCGTTTAAAAAACTTCTACACTGAGCAAATACTACATCTTTGGAATAAATTTTTTGAATATCTCCAATATTTTTACAGTTTGTAGAAAAAGTATGATGTATCTGCATAGGTGAATTTGAAACTATTTTGAGATTGTATTTATTCAGTGCCATCAAAGTATCATTTACTATTCCGCTACTACTATTTTCGATAGGAATCACACCAAATTTTGCTCGTTTTGCACTCACTTCTTGAAAAACACCATTGATCGTATTCATCGCAACATATTCACTCGTCCCACCAAATCTACTCTCTGCCATTTGGTGTGTATATGTTCCACGAGGTCCTAAAAATGCTATTTTTTCAGGAAGTTCAAGATTTCTGCTCACTGCAAAAACTTCTAAAAATATAGCCTCTATTGCTTGTTTATTTAAAGCACCATTTGATTTTATAGAAAGATTAGTAAGTCTATTTATGATCTCTTTTTCTCGTTCGGGACGATATATTGCACCACCACTTTGAGCTTTGAGTTCTCCTACTTTATGAACAGTTTGCATTCTTTTATTTAAAAGAACTAGTAACTGATCATCAATACCATCAAGTGTATCTCGTAATTTTTTTAATTCAACTGCTTCATTCATACTTGTATCCTTTTAAATATCCCTTACAGATATTCCTCTTCATGTGCGATAAGATCTTCAAATGTTTCTCTTCTTCGTATCAGTCTATCCTCACCATTTTCAAAAGCGATTTCAGCTACTTTTCCTCGTGTATTATAGTTGCTCGCCATCGTAAATCCATATGCTCCAGCACTGTAGATTGCCATAAGATCATTATGTTCCGTTTGTGGCAAGTTAATATTTTTTGCAAAAAAGTCACCACTTTCACATACAGGTCCTACCACATTACAATCGCTCACATCTTCAGTTTTATCGATCACTTCAATTTTGTGATATGCATCGTATAAACTAGGACGAATAAGATCATTCATCGCACCATCAACGATCACAAATCTTTTACTTCCATTGATTTTTTCATATAAAACTTTTGTTACAAATGTTCCACTATTTCCTACTAAAAATCTTCCTGGCTCACATACTATCGTGATATCTAGACCAAAAAGTGCATCCAAAACTGTTTGTGCATATTCACGAGTATCGATAAGTATCTCATCATCATAAACGATACCCAATCCACCACCAATATCAAAAAAGTTCAGATCGATTTTGAGTGCTGATTTTATATTTCGTACTAAATCTGCTACGATATTTACAGCTTCTTGTATAGGAGCCAATTCTGTAAGCTGGCTACCAATATGACAATGGATACCAATAGGTTCAATATGATCATTCATTTTAGAAAAAACATACATTCTTTTTGCAGTATCTATATCTACACCAAATTTATTTTCGTGAAGTCCTGTTGAGATATATGGATGTGTTTTTGGATCTACATTTGGATTTACTCGAATAGATATTCGAGCTATTTTCTCAATCTTTTCAGCCACTAATGCAACTCTATGAAGCTCTGCTTCACTTTCAACATTGATCATCAAAATATCTAATTCTAAAGCTTCTTTTATCTCAGTATCAGTTTTTCCAACCCCTGAAAATATCACCTTATATTTAGGAATTCCCACTTTAAGAGCTCTTTTTACTTCACCGATACTCACACAGTCAGCACCACTTCCTTGATCGCCCAAATGTTTGACAACACTTAAGTTTGAGTTTGCTTTTACTGCATATGAGATAAGTGATTTTCGTGCTTTGAAAGCATCTTTTAGTTCATTGTATTGTTTTGTAATATAGTCAAAATCATACACATAGTAAGGTGTTTGATATTTATTTGCTAGTTCTTTAAAATTGATTCCCATTGTATTCTCTTATTGTTAAAATTTAAAAGTTATAATAGCTAAATTTGTGTAATTAATGACTTAATAGTTTCTTAGTGATATTTTTTCAAGATTTCATTGTAAAGATTGGTGTATTGTAACGGATCAACGGTTGTGTTATGAAGTCGAACTGCATAGTGTAGATGTGGACCAGTAATTCGTCCTGTTTTTCCACTTTTTGCTATGATTTGCCCTTTTTTTACCCTATCTCCCTCTTTGACTAAAAATTTACTCAAATGAGAATAATAAGTATATGCCCCACGACCATGATCGATATAAATAACATTCCCCAAATAAAATCGACTCATTGCAAGTACCACTTTTCCATCATTACTAGCTTTTATCACAGATCCCACTGGTGCTCTAAAGTCCGTGCCTGTATGATAACTTTTGGCTACCCCATTGTAAACTCTTGCGTTTCCAAAGGCACTTGTAATCTTGCTACTCATTGGCAACATAAATGAGGAATCATTTGTCAGGTCGTATGAAGTCGTTACTCCATAGACTTTACCAAAAACAGTTTTATATTCATCAGCTGTTCTTTCTTTATTTGTAGAAGATAAGGTGACTTTTCCTTTGGCTACTTTGATAATCTCATTTTGTTTATAATTTCCATCGATAATATTTATCGATTTGTTTTCTTTGATAAGTTGATCGTCTTTGAGGTATCGAACTTGTACGGTTTCTTTTTGTAGTTTATTGTAGTAACTTACAGGAATAAATGCTTCATATTTTTGAATATTTCCATTTATAGTAAACATTTGATAAGTTTTATCTTTAAAGATAACATTTGGAGCGTGTGACATATTTTTGTCACTTTGAAAAAACACGGCAAATGTTGTGCCGTGTTTTACATCTGTATGAGAAAGGTCTATTTCTACATCAGATAAAAGAGATGTAATAAAAAATAAAAAAGTAAGTAAGAATTTCATTTTACGATTTACAATATTTATAAATAAGGAGAAAGCGAATGCTTACTCCTTATTTTTCACCATTCCAGGCAATAGTTGGTTTGCCCTCTTCATTAAAAGAAACTGCTGGCATCCCCATGATATTAAATCCACTATCAACATAATGAATCTCACCAGTTACAGCGGAACTTAAATCAGACAGTAAATACATACCAGAATTTCCTACCTCATCAATAGTAACATTTTTCTTTAATGGACTATGTGCTTCATTCCATTTTAACATAAATCTAAAATCAGCAATTCCTGAAGCTGAAAGTGTTTTAATAGGACCAGCTGAAATTGCATTTACTCGAATACCATCTTTTCCTAAATCTTCTGCAAGATATTTTGTAGTCATCTCTAAAGCAGCTTTTGCTACACCCATAAGATTGTAGTTTGGAATATATTTTGCACCACCATAATATGTAAGTGTTAATACAGAACAACTATCACTCATCAATGGTTTTAATTCTCTAACAACTTCGATGAGACTATACACAGAAACATCCATAGCAACATCAAAGGCATCTTTTGTGATATCATAAAATCTTCCAGAAAGTCCTGATTTTGGCGCAAATGCAATTGAGTGTACGATAAAATCAATTTGTCCCATATCTTTTTCTAAAGACTCTTTTAAAGCTTTTATCTCATCAGGATTTGATACATCACAAGGATATACAAAGTTTGCACTTCCAAACTCTTCAGCAATTGGAACAACTCTTTTCTTTAAAGAATCATTAAGATAAGTAAATGCAATCTCGGCACCTTGAGCTTTACACTGTTTTGCGATTCCGTATGCGATTGATTTGTTGTTTGCAACACCTAAAATTACACCTTTTTTTCCGTTCATTAACATTTGTATTCCTTTTAGTTTTTACTATTTGTTATTTGTATCATCTCTTTAAAGTCTTCAACATTCCAAGACCCACTTCCTATAAGCGTTCCATCGACATTTGGAATATCTAAGATTTCAGAGATATTTGTCGTTTTTACACTTCCTCCATATAAAAGAGGTTGTGTGATTTTTTTCTTGATCTTTTTATGAATAATTGTGATATCTTCTTGTGTAGGAATTTTACCAGTACCTATAGCCCAAACAGGCTCATATGCAATGATAAGATTATCATACTCTAAATCTATCCCATCAAATTGATTCCAGATATATCCAAGAGTTTCTGTCATCCCTAACTCTTGCACCTCTAAAGGCTCACCAACACAATAGATTATTTTATATCCTAATGCTTTGTAATAATTATATTTTAAAGTGATCTCTTTTTGTGATTCACCTAAGATATGTCTTCTTTCACTATGACCTATCAAAATAGTTTTGATCCCAAACTCATCAAGCTGATCCGTTCCTATCTCTCCTGTAAATGAACCATTATTTACATAATAGCCATTTTGTGTTCCAACTATTACATTTTCAACAGTATCAAAACTATCCAATGCAGTTGCAGGTGGGAAAATGAAAACATCGTTTTTGATATTGTTCTTCACTAAAAAAGAGTTTGTATCTTCTACAAACTCTTTTGTCGTTTTTCTTGTGTGATTTGTTTTGAAATTACTAGCGATAATCTTCATAAGATAAACCCTTTACTCTATTAATATTTATGCGATTTTATCATAATGTTTTAAAAACTTTAATTATTTCGATTGTAATTTCTTTTTTAAAATAATTTTACCAGCTTCCACACCTGGCTGATCATAAGTATTTATCTGTACAAATTTCCCTATGATTGAAGTAAGAAGTTGATAGTTAAACATCAATGCAGCGATGTTATACTCATCAACTTTATCAATAGTTATCACATCACAAGGGATATCTTCGATATTTTTTATAGCTGTAATTGTTGCATTTGCTTGCTCTTCAATAAGCTGCGCAAAAGTAAGTCCATCTACATACTCTAAATCATCAAAGCCATCAAGTGTACCAGAGGGAATAACAGTTTCATTTTCAAAATCATTTATCTTGATAAAAGTAACCGTTTTATCTCTTTTCCCCTCCGCAATAAGTTGTAAAAAAGAATGTTGATCAACTGGACCAATAAGTCCTATTGGAGTAAGTGCTTGTTTTGTTCCATTTACATTGATCTTTCCAAGACTCTCTCCCCAAAGTTGAATATACCATTTGTTAAATCCCTCTAAAGCTGATGAATAAGAAAAAAGTACATTGATATTGAACTTTATTTTGTTTTCCACCATAAATCTCGCTTTTTGCATCAGTGGCTCATAAAATTCACTTTGTTCAAAAAAACTATTTCGCACTTTTTTGGCACCATTTAAAAGATTTTGTACATCAACACCAATAATCGCCAAGGGAAGTAATCCAACAGCAGAAAATACAGAAAACCTTCCCCCTACATTTTCAGGTATTTCAAATGTTTTCATCTCGTGTTTATTTGCATAAGAAGTAAGTTTACTTTGTGTCTCACTTACAACCACACAATTTGATTTATCTATTTTTATTAAAGTATGAAAATATTTAAATAAACTTATCGTTTCAATGGTTGTTCCAGATTTACTAATCACGATAAAAAGTGTGTCTTCAAGATTTAGCTTACTTAATCTTGACTTGATATCCATAGGATCTGTTGATTCAAAAAAGTGAAGTTTTTTTTCATAGGTATTGGCAAGTTTTAAAAAATCATAAATCGCAATCGTTCCTAAAGTACTCCCACCGATACCAATAATAGCGATATCTTTTTGTTTGACAGTTTTTGCAAAATCAGTAAATATAGAAGTATCTTGTAGAGGTAAATCATAGTATCCAATATTTTTAATCTCTTCTTCAATACCATCAAAAATAATATCGTTTGATTTTATAGGATAAAAGTTTCTATTATACTGCACTATTTTTTTCCTTTTTCATAAAAATGATTAGTAGCTTCTACAAATCCATCAATACTTCCACAATCAAATCTTTTACCATCAAACTTATACGCCAAAACTTTTCCTTGTTTAGCTAAAGTAAGTAACGCATCTGTGATCTGTATCTCACCACCTTTACCTGGTTTTGTCTCTTTAATCACATCAAAGATCTCAGGAAGTAAAATATATCTTCCGATGATTGCTAGATTTGTAGGAGCGTCTTCTGGCTCTGGTTTTTCCACCATATCATCAACTAAAAAAAGATCTTTTTCAATCTCTTTTCCTGATATTACACCATATTTATTAGTATCTTGTTGAGGAATCTCTTCAATAGCTACGATACAAGAATCAGGATGTTTTTCATGTAATTGCATCATCTGTTGGAGTACAGATTTTGTATTACTATCACACAAATCATCTGCAAGTATCACAGCAAAAGGTTCATCTCCAATCAGAGTTTGACCTGTCAAAATAGCATGACCCAACCCTTTCATCTCAACTTGTCGAGTATATGAAAAAGTACAGTTTTCAATGATATCATTAACTTCACTCAATAAAAGCTCTTTTGAACTTCCTTGTATACTATTTGCAATATCTGTGTTGGTGTCAAAATGATCTTCGATCGCTTTTTTATATTTACTTGTCACAATAGCCATTGTATCACACCCTGCACTTATCGCTTCTTCTACACCATACTGTAATAGTGGTTTAGTAAGAACTGGTAACATCTCTTTTGGTATCGCTTTTGTTGCTGGCAAAAATCGTGTACCATATCCTGCTGCTGGAAATAAACATTTTTTTATCATTAACTCTTCTTTTTTAAATTTTATATCTAATTATTATATAAAAATTAGCTTTAAACTCTGTTTCATCACGAAATAAATAGTTATTCGGTATAATCCAGAATATATAAATATCAAGGTTAATTATGACAAATTATGATGTAATCGTCGTAGGTGGTGGGCATTCAGGAATTGAAGCAGCGTTAGTATCTGCACGAATGGGTAAAAAAACTTTACTTATTACTATGCTCGTAGAACAAATAGGAGCAGCTAGCTGTAACCCAGCTATCGGGGGACTTGCAAAAGGTCATCTCGTACGAGAGATCGATGCACTTGGTGGAGAGATGGGACTTTGTACCGATGCTACAGGGATTCAGTTTCGTATTTTAAATGCAAGTAAGGGAGCAGCAGTTCAAGGAAGTCGAGCCCAGATCGATATGGATGCGTACAGAGAATATATGAGAAATGTAACACTCAATACTCCAAACTTAGATGTCTATCAAGATGAAGTTTCTTCTCTTATTGTTGAAGATGATGTGGTTTCTGGAGTGGTTACCAAACTCGGTGAAAAATTCCCTGCAAAAAAAGTTATCTTGACAACTGGTACTTTTATGAAAGGACTGATTCATATAGGTGAAAACCAATATCCAGCAGGACGAGCATGGGAAGCCCCAGCAACTACAATTTCAACACAACTAAGAGAACTTAACTTAAATGTTGGAAGATTAAAAACAGGAACACCTGCAAGAATAAATAAAAACTCTATAGATTTTTCAGTCATGGAAGCACACGGAGGAGATGAAGTACCTCATCCATTTAGTTTTAGAACAAACAAACAAGAGTTCAATCCGACACAACTACCTTGCTATATAACTTACACAAATAAAGAAACACACGGAATCATCCGAACAAATTTTGCACGAGCGCCACTTTTTACAGGACAAATAGAGGGAACTGGTCCACGATATTGTCCAAGTATCGAAGACAAAGTAAATAGATTTTCTGAGAGAGAACGACATCAGTTATTTTTAGAGCCACAAACAGCACGAGCTGAAGAGTACTATATAAATGGATTGAGTTCAAGCTTACCTATTGATGTACAAAAAGAAAAAATACATTCAATTGTAGGACTTGAAAATGCAAAAGTGGTACGATATGCTTACGCTATCGAATATGATTATATTGATCCAACAGAACTACTTCATACACTTGAGACAAAAAAAATAAAAAACTTATATCTTGCAGGGCAAATAAATGCAACTACAGGATATGAAGAGGCAGCAGCACAAGGAC
Organism: Arcobacteraceae bacterium; assembly: GCA_049650525.1. Taxonomy (GTDB): domain Bacteria; phylum Campylobacterota; class Campylobacteria; order Campylobacterales; family Arcobacteraceae; genus JAIOSF01. Next base: position 7,650 of record JBASAI010000040.1, on the reverse strand, counting down.
TTATGGCAGGAATCAATGCATGTTTAGCAATCGATGAAAAAGAGCCTTTTGTTTTACGAAGAGATGAAGGATATATCGGAGTTCTGATTGATGACCTTGTAACAAAAGGAACATCAGAACCATACAGAATGTTTACAAGCCGAGCAGAATATCGACTTCTTTTACGAGAAGAAAGTGCCGATATGAGACTAATGGATTATGGTCATACATTTGGTTTGATTGATGATGAAACACTCAAGATAATGCACCACAAAAAACAAACAATCGAAGATGCTATAAAATTTATGGAAAATATTTGGTTCACTTCAAAAAAAGAAAATCTAGCACTTTTAGAAGAGTTAGGTGAAGATAAGATCTCAGATCAAATTTTACTAGTAGATTTAGTAGGAAGAAACACCATTACAAAAGAAAAATTTGATGCCTTAGTTCCTAGTCTTGCACATTTAGATGACTATTTAAAAGAGCAAGTGATCATCGAAGCAAAATACTACCGATATATTGATAAGCAAAAAAAACAGATCGATAAAATGAAAAAAATGCTCACACTAAAAATACCTGCAAATTTTGTTTATGATAATCTCCCTGGACTTTCAACAGAAGTGATAGAAAAACTCAAAGCACATAACCCACCAACACTTTTTAATGCTTCACAAATAAGTGGTATTACACCAAGTGCTGTTGATATTATTCATTTACATATCGATATGAAGAGTAAGAAAAGTAAATCATAAGTAGTATGAAAAAAGCGATAGTCACAGGATATAGCTCAGGAATAGGAAAAGCAATTTGTGAAAACTTAGTTCTTGATGGCTACACTATTATCGAACTACAAACACGACTTGAAGATACAGTTACCCTTGAAAAAGAGGTGAAAAGTATACTTAAAAATGATGATATAGATCTATTGGTCAATTGTGCTGGAGTTGGAATATTTCAGCCTCATGAAGAGATAAGTATCGCTAAAATTAAAGAGCTGATTGATATCAATCTAACAGCCCCAATTATTCTTACAAATCTACTTTTACGAAGTTTAAAAAAAACGCAAGGGCATATCATCAATATTGCATCTATTGAAGCTACGAAGCATTCAAAATTTTCTGCTTTGTATACCGCTACAAAAAGTGGCTTGCGAGATTTTGGATTGTGTTTATTTGAGGAACTTCGTAAAAGTGGAGTGGCAGTAACGACGATAAATCCTGATCTAACAAAGAGTTCTTTTTTTGATGATTTGCAGTTTGAGCCATCAAATAAAGAAGATACTTATCTGATCCCTCAAACTATAGCCCAAACAGTCTTGGATATATTACATACAAAAGGTGTGATCACCGATATCACAGTGAGACCACAAAAGTTTGATATCAAAAAGAGATAAGATTATCTCTTTTTAAGTATCGTAGCGATAAGTTTATCGCCACTTATATCTGTTATTTTTGCTTCATAAATCACACCATATTCTATCTCTTCATCAAGTTCATTATCATTTACATAAATTTCACCATCTATATCTGGTGCCCATGATAATTTTCTAGCACTGAGTAAGTACTCATGTTCGCTACTTTCACCATCAACAACGATATCAAAAGTTTTTCCAACTTCCTCTTCTAATTTTTCTTGTGTTATTTGTGAAATAATATCACCCAAGATTTCAGCTCGTTCATCAATCAATTCTTGCGGTACTTTATCTGCAAAATCATACGCACCAGTTCCATCTTCATCACTGTAAGAAAATACATTTGCTCTGTCAAATCTATACTCTTTGAGATATTCACAGAGTTCATCAAAGTTTTCTTGTGTTTCCCCTGGGTGTCCTGCGATAAAAGTTGTTCGTGTAAAACTATCTTTTTGATCTTTCATATGCTGCATAAGATCTTTGAGTTGCTCTGCACCTTTTCCTCGTTTCATGATTTTTAAAACACTTGAAGAGATATGTTGTAAAGGCATATCATAGTAACTATGAAAAATCTTAGAGTTTGCTATTTTTTCAATAAGCTGATTTGAAGTTGTTGAGGGATAGAGATATAAAATTCTAGCACTTTTCACACCATATATATTTTCTACTCTTGAAATCAGTTGCTCTAAACCATCTTTCATATTGATATCTCTTAAGTATGAGCTACTATCTTGAGATACAAATGAAAAGTCATAATAACCTTGTCTTACTAGCTCTTTTACCTCGGCTTCTATTGAACCCAACGGTCGGCTGTTTAGTTTTCCTTTAAAAGATGGAATAGCACAAAAAGAACATTTTTGATTACACCCTTCACTTATTTTTATATAGGCGTGATAAGTTGACCCAGTAACCACTCGGTCATTGTCTTCTGAAGCTAAAAATACTTTATCTGTAAACTGTCCTCTTTTTTCTTCGACAAGTTTATCGATAACATCATAGTCACCAACTCCTGTAAAAATATCAACTTCATTTGAAAGTCCATCACTTAACTCTTCTTGATATCTTTGGCTTAAACATCCAGCCATCACCAAAACAGACTCTTTTTTTCTAGTACTATCTAAATCAAAAATTGCATTTAAACTTTCTTGTTTGGCACTTTCGATAAACCCACAGGTATTTACAATAATTAGATCAGCTTCTTTGCTATCATCTGTCATTTTGTAATCTCTGAGTTTTCCAAGCATCACTTCACTATCTACTAAATTTTTTGTACAGCCTAAACTTACAAGGTGCAATTTTTTCATTATAATCCTAACTAAAATATTTCTAAAATAAGTCTTTATTATATAGAATTTTTACTTCAACAAATATTTAGAGCAAAATAGATATAATCACGAATTAATACAAATGAAGGAAAATCATACAATGGATATTTTACTAGCAAGAAAAGAGATTACAGCAAAGCCAAAAAAAGTGAATTTTGACAAACTTTTAGAAGATTTAGCAAAAAATGAAGAAGAAATTTTTTATTTTGATAGAGAAAACTCACACAAAGATATGATGGCAATCGTTGATAAATTTGAAGCAGCTGGTTATACAGTACATTTTAGAGAAGTTAAATATGGATTATCAGATGATGAATATCTATATGAGATTCACTCTTTATAATCAAGAGTAATTATTGTGTCACTAAATACAACTAACACTTGGGAAACAAAAGCTCCTACCAAAAAACTCTTCATTGAAACCTTGGGTTGTGCTATGAATGTTCGAGATACAGAACACATGATAGCAGAGCTAGGGAAACACCAATCTTATGAAACAACGGATTCTATGGAAGATGCCGATCTGATCGTAATCAACACTTGTTCTGTACGAGAAAAACCTGTGGCGAAACTTTTTTCAGAATTAGGAAACTATAACAAAAAGAAAAAAGAGGGTGCAAAAATTGGTGTTACGGGATGTACGGCTAGTCATCTCGGTCGAGATATCATAAAAAGAGCTCCTTATGTAGATTTTGTTGTAGGGGCTCGAAATATTTCTAAGATTTCAGAAGCTGTTGAAACAAAAGGTACTGTAGAGATTGATATAAACAATGATGAGACTACTTATGATTTTGCAGATTATAGACAATCCTCTTATAGATGTAGTGTCAATATCTCTTTAGGTTGTGATAAAAGCTGTACTTTTTGTATTGTTCCAGCAACACGAGGTGATGAGATCAGTATCCCAATGTCAATCATTTTAAATGAGATAGAAAAATCTGTTAAAAATGGTGCAAAAGAGGTATTTTTACTGGGGCAAAATGTAAATAACTATGGTAAAAACTTTAGTGACAAAGATGCCAAATCTTCATTTACAGAACTACTACAAGCGATCAGTAAAATAGATGGACTGGAAAGAATCAGATTTACTTCACCACATCCATTTCATATGAATGATAAGTTTTTAGAAGAGTTTGCAACAAATCCAAAAATATGTAAACAAATACATGTACCACTTCAAGCTGGAAATGACAAAGTTTTAAAAGATATGAAAAGAGGCTATACAAAAAAATGGTTTCTTAATAGATGTGAAAAGATCAGAAAGCTTGTGCCAAATGTACGAATATCTACAGATATCATTGTAGCATTTCCCGGTGAAACTGATGAAGAGTTCAGAGATACTATAGATGTAGTAGAGCAAGTACGATTTGAATCTATTTTTAACTTCAAATATTCACCACGACCACATACGCCGGCTGAAAAGATGCCAAATCAAATTGATGATAAAGTAGGAAGTGCAAGACTCCAAGAGCTCATCGAGTTGCATAAAACTCATCAAGATGAACATATGCAAAAATATGTAGGAACAACGATGCAAGTGATGTTTGAAGATCTCAAACCAAATGGAGAAATATTTGGATTTAGTGATAACTACTGTCAAGTATTTGTAACAGGAAGCGAAGAACTTTTAGGTAAAATTGTAGATGTTAAGATAACAAAGGCAAGTAGGACTTCGCTCAAAGGGGAAGTAGTTTAAGACTACATAACTGATGAAAAAAAAGATATTAAAATATTTAGAAGTTACACTTATTCCTTTTTTATTACAACTCTTTGTACGATTTGTTTATCTCACAAATAAAAAAACATACTATACTTCAGAAAAGATTTCTGAAGATGAAACTTTTATTGTATGTATGTGGCATGGTGATCTGCTTATGCAGCCATTTAATTACCAAAACTTAAAGCCTAAAGGTACTGTAAAAGCGATCATCAGTGAGCATAGGGATGGGGAAGCTATTCGTAAAACTGTTGAGTATCTTGGCATTGGGTCACTTGCAGGATCTTCTACGAGAGGTGGAGCAAAAGCATTAATAGGAGCTATTAAATCAATAAAAAATGGGATTGATGTAGCCATTACGCCAGATGGTCCAAAAGGTCCAATTTATAGTGTTGCTGATGGTGTGGTAATCATTTCACAAAAAACCAAAGCGAAGATTATACCTTTTAGTGCTGTCCCTTCAAAATACTGGCAACTCTCATCTTGGGATAAGTTTATCATCCCAAAACCATTTGGAAAAATAAATTTTTATATTGGTGATCCAATCGATGTTTCTGATATGGAAATTGACGAAGCTAAAATATTAATTTCAGAGAAAATGGCTAAGAATCAACTCAAAAAATAGTTTTAATATTTAAAATAGTATAATAATAGTTATTCATTATATAAAGGTAGAACTGTGTTTAATAACAATAAGAAGCAATATATAAATATTTTAAAACAAAATAAACAATTAAAAATACACTACAAAATACTTCAAAATAATCAGATCTTAAAAGAGGAGCAATCTTCTTTTCTAATTACTTCTAAAAACCTTCCTAAAGATGCTGAATTTAAACTAAACACTTTACAAAAAAATATTAACCATACCTATATTGCTTCAATCACAGAAAACCCAAATCAAAATATCATTTTAACAAATAACATTGATGTAGTAAATTATGATTCAGTCACAATAGGCAAATATCATAGTGTAATCATTCCAAAAAATGAGGTGAATCTAACATCTCAATATTTTGAGAAAACAGGAGTAGATTTTATTCTCTCTCCATTTACAATAATAGAAAAATATTTAGAAAATAATAAACAGAAAAACTCTCTAAATCTTTTTATTTATAATAATATTATTTACCTTATTATTTATAATAGTAATAAAGAGCTAACGCTCAGTAAAACAAAAGTATTAACACCTTTTGAATTGACCCAAGATGAAACATTTTTAGAAGATGATATCCTAGGACAAAAACTTTATGAAGAAGTAAACTTTTTAGAAATCGAACAGTTTTTAAATGAAACTGTTGAACAATACTATGCTTATTCTGCAGATGTTGAATTTTTAGAAACTATAGAAATGCTCTATACACTAAGACCAATGTCAGATGAACAAATAACAACACTGCAAGATAGTTTATTAATTCCTATTTCATATAAATCTATTTCAGTTGATCATTATATAGATGAAATAGTTCAAAAAGATGATTCAATTTCACATAATTTCATTAGTGTTCGACAAAAGAAAGCAGAAAAGAATATCTATTTATGGAGTATATTAGCTCTTATAACTACTGCATTTTTTATTGGATTTGTTCTTTTTAATTTTGATCAAAAAGAGTTGGAACCTATAAAAAATGAGAAACAAACAGAAACTATTCAGACACAAAAACCAATTCAAAAAGAAATAGAAATTACACCCATAGAACCTACGGTCGTATTACTGCCTGATCATAAAAATATCAATATACAGATGGAACAAAATGTAAAAATGCTTTTTGGAGTAATACCATATGATGCGGTGTTAAAAGATATAGAAATAAATAAAGACACTTCAACTTATGTATCAAATTTTATTGTAAGCTCAAACTCACTCATAGATATGCAAAGTAAACTAAAAAATATCTATTCATCATCAAAAATATTATTAGAAAATCAAAATGAAATAATTCTTAATACTATTATTCAAAACAATACACTTTTAAATAGCAATGATACAATTCCAAATAAAGAATACCAAGAATACAAATTATTATCAACTTCTGAAGCAACCACATACTTGTTAGGATTAACAATAAAAGAATCTATTATAAAATTTGATGGTAAAGAACGAAATGATTATCTCACTTATAATTTTTCAATCATATCAACAGTAACTACACCTAGTGAATTTTTTGATTTTATTAAAAGACTCAGTATGCAAAAAACATCTATAGAGTTAGCTTATCCGATGATCTTTTCTCGTAAGAATGATTCAATTGAAATCAAGTATAAAGTCAAAATTCATCAGCAAAATAAACAGCAAGTTTCTCCTATAAAATAAATAATCCTTCTTTATATAACTTAAAAATGTATGATCGTATATTTTTAGGTATATTTTGTACTCTACATTTTTCTTTAAATTTTTTATCCATAGTATAAGATACATAAGGCACTATATAAATCCTATTTTCTATAATTGCAATCGCGATTTTATGAGAAACTACAACCTCTTTTTTTTCTTTTATCTCTTTCCTTGTCAATTTTGAGATTAAAATACCCCGTTTTTTTAACTCTTGATCAATTAATTTTATAGCAATATTCAGATCACCATTAAATGTAAAAAGAGTAAGTTCTTCTATTTCTTCCTCTTTTGTGTCTTGAAGTAAAGATCTATTGTCTTCTTCTAAATATTGAAAACTATTTAATATTCCCTTTGAAAATTGATCTAAAAGTTGATCACTAAAATGATGCCTAAAATAGTTTCTTTTATATTTTTCATCATAATTAGACTGATCAACAAAATATTTAATCTCTAAATCATCCAAGTATTTTTGCAGATCATTTTTAGTATAGTGTAAAAGTGGCTTTAATACTTTATAGTTGTTTTTTTCAACAATTTCTTCCATTCCAATCAGTTCCGTTAGACCTGCACCTTTCGTAAATTGCATCAAAAACCATTCAAGTTTGTCATTTAGTTGGTGGGCTGTTAAAAGTGCTTCATAATTTTCTTGAAGCATAATTTCATCAAAAAAATTATATCGAAAATCTCGTGCATTTTTTTCACTAAATTTTAAATCTTCAGGATAAGAGGAGATAAAACATTTTTTATTATATTTATGTGCTAATTGTGTGGCATATATCACTTCATCTTTTGATTGAAGGCGTTGATTATAATCAACAATAGCAATATCAAATGCAATATTTTTTTTCAACATCAAAAAAAACAGTGCCGTTGAGTCTATACC
>JBASAI010000039.1:0-1997 GCA_049650525.1 Arcobacteraceae bacterium | reverse complement strand
CATATCTCAAACTTATCTGCTCAGTTTAGCAGTTCGTCTGACATTCCCTCAAGAAACTCTTTTTCAATTGTTAAATTTCCAACTTTTTTAGCTAGATTATCATTTGATTTTTGTAAATCTTCTATCTCATTTTTATACTCTTTTACAACCGCACTTTTATCAAATGCAAGTGACATGTTTTCTAAAAACTGTTTCTTCCAACTTTTTAAACTTGCTGGTAAAACTTCATATTGACTTCCTATCTCATTGATTGTTTTTTCTCCATTTAAAACTTCAAGAACTAATTTTGCTTTAAATTCTGCTGTATATGTTTTTCTTTTTGTACTCATTTTATTGTTCCTACTTTTCACTTTTTTATATTTTATTCTAACATTTGGAATAAGAATATTTTGTTAAGTGGGTTGTTTTTATAGGGACAGTATAGTTCCCAAATGGATTGGTGTAATAAATTCTCTTCAAGAATATATTTTCAAAAAAAATGGATTGGAATCAAAGAGTTATCTTTTTTTTGCAAGTCAATTAGAAAATGACTTCATTAGAAATAATCTTACAATATTATCAGAATATGGTGTACCAAATTCTGCTATTAGAAAATTAAAAGACTACATTCATTCTGATTTTGATGAAAAAAGTAATAAGTATAGTCCAATCCCACGCAAGAAACGAAAATAGCAATCTAATCAAATACGAGAGAGATGTAATTAAAGATGTATTATAAAATAATTTTATTTACAAAGTTTCCTAAATAGTAGAAATAATATAAGTTATGTCGAATTTGTAATTATTCTGTAAAAGTATTGCATATCAAATAAGCCTTACATTTGATAAATTCAAGGAAAAACGCACGAAGAAAATGAATATAAATAACAAATTCAATTTTAATGCAAAATTACAAAACGCTATAGTTTAAAAAACCATTAAAAATAAAATGTATGAAAATAGCTTTTCTCTTTATGGAAAGAGCTATAGTGTTCTTGACTTAAGTTTATTCACTTAATTTTGTATTTTGAAAATCACAGAGACTTAACAAATAATATCAGTCAAAATACCTATATTTGAATTAGAGAAATATAATTTAAAAATATTTTAATATTGACATTTTTTATTTTTTCTGTTATGATGAAACTATCTTAATACAAAAGGAATAATTATGAAAATCGTAATCTCAAAATTTTTTAAAAAGACACTTATTCCTACGACCACCCTTACATTTTAATAATTAAATAAATTTTTAATTATACACATCAAAAATCAAACTGTTTAAAATATTTATTATTGTTCTTATTTTGTAAATAAGGAATTTAAAAGCACATCTTAATGCTATGCACATATATTCTTTATTTACCTAAATCTATGAAATAAAACAACATATTAAATATTTAAAATTACAATAAAAAATGCACATTTAAAAGGAATTTTTATGCAAAAAATGAATGATATGGATCATAGGATATTAGGTAAAAAGTTAGAGTTGTTTATGTTTAGTGAATTAAGCCCAGGTATGGCTTTCTGGTTACCGCAAGGTGCAAAGTTAAAGAATAACTTGAAAAATATAATTTATAAATCCCATATTTTAAGAGGTTATGAATATGTTGAATCTCCAGCCATGATGGAAGATACAATGTGGAAAATATCTGGACATTATGAAAATTATAAAGAAAATATGTTTCCCTCTCGAGTTGAAAAAAGAGATTATCTCTTAAAACCAATGAATTGCCCTATGCATATTTTGATGTACCAAAATTCAAAAAAATCTTATAAAGAGTTACCTATTAGGTATTTTGAATTTGGGCAAGTTCATAGAAATGAATTAAGAGGTGCTTTACATGGACTATTTAGGGTCAGAGAGTTTGTTCAAGATGATTCTCATATCATATGTATGCCAGAACAAATAGAAAGTGAAATTTTATCAATTTTAGATTTTATAAAAGCTTTATTGAGTTTCTTTGATTTTGAGTATAGAATTGATTTCTCTTCACGACCTGTTAAGTCAATAG
>JBASAI010000038.1:0-1990 GCA_049650525.1 Arcobacteraceae bacterium | reverse complement strand
ATTTAAAAGAATCAGTAACTCAATTAAAAAATAATTTTCTACTTGATGGCTTTTTAAATTTAAAAAAGATGATTTTTCAAATTACACAACAGGTACAGGGTTATATAAAAGCAGACTCAATACAAATAAATAAAGAGTTAAATACTATAGAGAAAAAAATAAATACGCTTCAAGAGAGTAAATCAAATGAGTTGAAAATATCAATAGTCAAGGATTTAATATTAGATACTGTAAAACTAGTAGATAAAATAAATACTAGTAATATTCAGGAATTACTAAAGAATAATTTAGGTAATATAAAGAATATATCAGAAGATGTAAAAGTAAATTTATTACTTTTAAAAGAGGTAGTTGAAAAAAACACACCATTAGAATCACAAAATAAAGAGTTGAAAGTGATTATAGATAAAACACTTTCATCAATTGATTATTATCAACTTTCATCCTTTTCCTCAAATGCCAACCACTCTTTTTTAGCTTTTATGCAAGATGAATTAGAAAATGTTGATATTAAATTTAATAACCAAAAAGATGAGTTCTCTTGTATGATTACTCTTTCATTAAAAGAGTATGGAGATTTAAAAGTATTACTTGTGTTAGATGAGAAAAGTGAATTGAGTATAAATATTGGTGTAGAACAAGAAGAGTTTAAGAAGATGATTCAAATATCACTGCAAAAATTACGAGCACAAATAAATGATGTTGGTTTATTATTGGTAAATCTTAATGTATTTGATATAAATAACGAAAAATCAGATGAATTAAAAGCGTATGGTGGTAATACAGCTATAGATTTTGGACTTGATATGAAGGTGTGACTAGATGTTAGAAAAAAAATATATACGAGATAAGGCTGTAGCATTAAAGTATGATAAAGAAAAAGACAATGCTCCTAGTGTAACTGCACATGGTACTGGAAATACTGCCAAAAATATCATAAAAATTGCAGAAGAAAATGGTATTCCTATTAAAAAAGATGAAGATTTAGTAAATATGCTCAGCCAAATAGAACTCAATCAAGAGATTCCTACTGAACTGTATCAGGCTGTTTCTGAAGTCTTTAGTTTTATTTATGGTTTGGCAAATGAAAAAAAAGAGGATAATAATATAAATGATAAAAATACTCAGTGATGATTTAAAAGTCTATTTTGATACTCTTTTCCCCTATCAAAATACTAGTTTAAAAGTCTTGCAAAAAATAAAACCTCATGCTGTGACTATTGGAATTGGTGGCAATATTGGTAATGTAAAGAAGAGATTTAAGCAGTTGTTTTTGATGCTGAGAAATGATGCTCGATTTACCGTGGAGTGTAGTTCTCCAATTTTAAAGAATCCTCCGTTTGGTTATCTTTCTCAAGATGATTTTTTAAATGCAATTATTATTTTAAAAACAAATTTATCACCAATAGAGTGCTTAAATGTTTTTCAGCGATACGAATACAGATTTAAACGCACTCGAAGTTTCCAAGATGCTCCAAGAACTTTGGATATAGATATTATTTTTTATGATAAAAGAAAAATAGACACAAAAAGACTGACGATACCTCACAAAGGCTATAAACATAGAGAAAGTGTACTTATACCTTTGTCTTATATTTCTAAGTTAAAATATGGTAAAATCAAGAATGGATAATCAATCTCAAGAAGAAAATACCAATAGGGATACAATATGATAATAATACCAGCACGATTAAATAGTAGTAGATTTGAAAATAAAATTTTAGTAGATATTTTAGGTTTGCCGATGGTTATTCGTACTGCAAAAGCGGTGAGTATTTTGGATGATGTTGTGATTGCAACAGATTCGCAAGAGGTTATTGAGTTAGCAAAAAAGCATGATATACAGGCAGTGCTGACTTCAAGTGCACATCAAAGTGGAACAGATCGAATAAATGAAGCAGTAAATATTTTAAACTTAGATGATAATGAAGTGGTTGTAAATGTCCAAGCAGATGAGCCATTTATAGAATCGTCAGTTGTGCAGGCAGTT
>JBASAI010000037.1:0-18191 GCA_049650525.1 Arcobacteraceae bacterium | reverse complement strand
ATCCTGCACTTGCTTTTGAGTGGGTCAATCATCGAGTTCTTTTTAGACAAAGATGGGGATATAAAAGAGGAAATCAAGATAAAGATAAGTTTTTAAAATATGAACAAGAGGTAGTCCAAGAGATTTATAATGATTTAAAAGATGAGTTTTTGGACAACAAGATCTTCGATCCTATCGTTTTATACTCATATTTTCACTGTAAATCAGAAGATACAAAACTGCATATTTATGATAATGAGAAAAAAAACATCATCAAAACTTTTGATTTTCCACGACAAGGGGCATCTCCACATAGATGTTTAAGTGATTATTTCAAAAGTGATGAGTTTGATACAGTTGCATTTAGTTTTGTCAGCTCTGGACTCAAGATCACAGATTTTGAAAAAGCCATTTATGATGAAGGTAATTTTGTACGATATTATCAAGTACATGGATTGGGTGTTGAGTTAGCAGAAGCATGTGCAGAAATGGTACACAAACAAGTACGACTTGATCTCAATATCGTAGATAAAGAGAAACCTACTTTAAAAGATGTAAGAATGAAACAGTATCAAGGCTGTAGATATAGTCCAGGGTACGCTGCGTGTCCCGACCTTTCTATGAACAGAGATATTTTTGATCTACTCAAACCTGAAGATTTTGGAATGGAACTTAGTGAAACATTTCAAATCCATCCAGAACAAAGTACAGTAGCCATTATCGTCCCTAACAAAGAAGCAAAATACTTCAATGTTTAATCGATGATACTCATTCACACAGCGCTTCTTTGTGAAGCGCAAAGTTTTATCGAACATTTTAAACTCAAAAAAACAAACTCTACACCCAAAATATATCAAAATGAAAAAATTATTGTTTGTATTTCGGGTGTTGGAGCTCAAAATACTCATTTTGCATTAGAGTATATCTACCAAAACTATTCGATACAAAAAGCTTTCAACATAGGGATCGCAGGATGCAATGATCCTTCTATTTCTATAGGAAGTCTCTATTGTACCAATCATATTCTTGATAAAATAAACTCTCTACGGCTTATAACCTCAGATACGATTGTCACAAACTCACACGAAAAAACTCCAACCTTATATGATATGGAAGCAAAGTATTTTTTGGAAATAAGCGAAAAATATTTAGAAAGCAATACCATTTTTATTTTTAAAATAGTAAGCGATTATTTAGAAAAAACACCCCTTCCAAAGGATTTTATAAAAAGATTAATAACCAAACAAAATAATTTACATAAATTTATTAATCTAAATTAAATAAAAAGTAGCTACTATTATTTAAAAAAGGATTCAACTTGTTTGAAACAAATTTAAAAAGATTTAGAGTCATAGCATTTGTAGAAGGTATATCGTATCTTCTTTTATTATTTATTGCAATGCCAATAAAATATGTATTAGGAGAACCAATGGTAGTGAAATATGTTGGTATGGCACATGGTGTACTTTTTATACTTTTCATAATTTTATTGGCAATAGCAGCGAAAGAGTATAAATGGAAATTTCTTTTTATTACATTTGCTTTTATCACTTCACTTATTCCTTTTGGAACATTTTATCTAGAAACGAAATTAAAAAAGCTTGATAATTAACTTAAACTTATATATTAAAAAGCTGTTTCGTATATGAACTTAAATACTTTTAGTGTATAATTTACCCAATTTAAAATAAAAGGAAATTAATATGCCAAAAATTAATAAATATGTAGATATCGATACAGTAGAAAGAGAAGCAAAGAAAGACTTAATAGACAGACATAGTCCGTTTATTCACTGTGCTGAAACAGCAGTTGCTGGTGAGCCATTTGAAGTAACTGTTAAAATGGGTAACGAGTATACTCATCCAGATGATTTTGATCACTATATTGAATCAGTTTCATTATTTAATGGAGAAACAAAATTAGCACAAGCTTCTTATGTTCCAGGAACACTTGGAAATGTAAAAGCTCACAATACTACAACATTTACAATTATCCCTACAAGTAAAAAACTTAATCTTGTAGCGCATGGTTACTGTACAAAACATGGTATCTGGGAATCAACTCCAGTTACTGTAACAGTTAACTAGTATATTTTTTAATTAAACAAATAAAAGGTGAGTATTACTCCTCACCTTTTCTATTTTACTTCATACCATTTTCCAAAAGATATCTACACCCTTGATTTTCTAACAATAAAACCCTATAATTCATATCTATTAATATTATTATATTATAAAATTATAAGGAAAATAATTTTGAATAAACACTTACAAGTTCTACTGTTAGGTACAAGTATTGTACTCTTTTCTGCTGGTTGTACTACGAAAAATCAAACTATTTTAAAAATCGAAAATGATAAAAAAACACGAATTGCCAAAAAAATTAATATAACTCTCACTAAAAAAAACCTCTATACTGCCTATATAGATACTGAAGATAAAATACGATTTATTTGTATAAACTCAACTCAATGTAACTACAATAATGGAGAGATACCACTCAATCTTTATGGATTGCATAAACAGGAGATCTTTTATATTAATGAAAAAGGTTATCAATCAACCATACCTAGAAATAGTAGAAATATTGAATGCGGATATGGTACTTACTTCGGGTTTTGGTCTTTAATAAGATTATTCAACCATCAATCACCTTTTGAAAACTACCATGAAAAAAATAGTTTTGTATGTAAAAGCAAATACTCTAAAGTAGATAGTTATGATATCACAGCAAGAATATTTTCAGCCATACCAACTTTAGGTACTTCACTTATTACAGCAGGTTCAAGACATACAAAAAGATTTGATAAAGAAGCTTTTACACAATCTTTAGCAACATCAAAAATAGAGTTTTTTAGAAAAGATCTTATTTTAGCTGCTCAAAAATACAATTTTGATGGTGGCTTTGATATCATTTATCTTGAAAAAAATGATGTTGAGGAATCACTTGAGGATAAATACTTTGAACTTCTTAATACTCAAACAAAAAAAGCAGGAATAGTATTTTTAGAGAGTAATACAAATGAGTTTTTATCTTTAGTCGTTTTTGATAAATATAAAGATGAAGTGTTGATAAAGTCTCTTTCATTACAAATAAATGACATCATTAATGATCTACATAAAGATAGTACATTTTACTTAACAAATAAAGATATACAATTATATATACCAGATCAAATTTCTCTACCAGAACTTCCTAAAGTACCTCAATTTACAAAATCAGAATTTGAAAAAATAGTTGAATTTAAAGCAAGAGTTGAATTAGCAGTTATGCAAAGAGAGGAGACTCTACGAAAGATTCAACGACAGTATGATTTAGATGTATATGAAAGAAATACTTATATTGATAATCTGCAAAAAGGATTTGAAGAGTACCTAGAATACAAATCTATAGAGCAAAATGGGAAGATGAATTAAAAAAGAATATAAATATATTATCAAAAGTTCTTTTACTTGAAAATATATCTTCGTATAAAGCCAAAAACTTTAATTATGATGCTGAAGAAGAAAATTTATATTTTACGATTTATTCTTTAACAAGAAATTTCAGTCAAAAAGTTTTCGCTAAAATGGATTCTTTTAACGCAAGATCAATTAAAGAAAATCAAGCATATAAAATAACTCCTCGAATAAATTTTATTGATGGGTACTTAAAACTAACATCATTTAGTATTGAAGATACACACAATAATGATAATTTTAAAATAAATTATACAAATAAAAATTATAGCCCAGATACTATCAAAATCTCCATCAGCAATCAAAATGAAAAAATACATAGTGCTTTATCAACAACTTTTAAACAATATAAACAAGAAAATAAAAAAATACAAGATACAAACTTAACTATTGGCTATAAAGATGTTGTTTCAAAAGTAAATGCAAAAGTACCAGAATGGTTCATCTCCCCAACGACAGTTGATAAATCTATCGCATATGGAGAAAATAGTAAAAGAAGTGTTGCTATAGCAACAGCTAGAGAAGAGCTTGCCTATATGGTCAAAGTAAAAATCAACACTACTCTTGAAAATAAACGAGAAGTTAATGATTTTAAAAGATTTTCCCAAATCAAACAAGAAAGTCAACAGTCTTCAGATATTGAACTCAAAAATGGGGATTATAGAGTTTATAAACAAGAAAAACTTGATGGACGATGGTATGTAGCACTTGAATTGCTTAATAAAGAGTAAATATATACTTTTATATATTTACCCTATGACTTATTAATAAAGAATTTGATAGAATCTCCTACATTACATTACAAATAGGAAAAAAATGTATTTTTTAGGAACAGATTATATTATCTCATCATTATTATGGCTTATTGCAATATTTGCATTTGTGTTTACATTTAGAATACAAATCAAAAAACTTTTTTATAAAAAAACCACACTCGATCTTTTTATCAGTAAACTCAAAATTTATCTTGAAAAAACATATCCTGACATCAAATTTGATTATACTATTATAGAAACGAGTAAAATAGAAGAAAATCCAGAACTTCGAAAATATATGATTGCAGATGAGATGCTTGATCAATATAAACGATTGGAAATAGACACTTCAAAATACCCAAAATCTACACCAAAAGAGTTACAATGGAGTAGCTATATATTTAACTCAGAACCAAATAAAGATAAACTTCCTCCAGATTGGATGCAAAGAAAAAATGCTTTGTTTATACGGGAAAAGAAAAAATGTTTTCGATGTAGCACGTATGTAGATTTGGATACTTTACAGCCAAAACTTATTCGTTCATTAAAAGACGGTGGAAAATATTATTTAGAAAATATGATACCGCTTTGTTCTGATTGTCTTAAAATCACTAGTGATAATCCTAAAAAATCTTCTTTTTTAAATATCCAAGATAAACTCTATGAAATTGTGGAAACGAGCTAACCAACTATTTAATATAATTTTGATAATATAGAGCACTTAATATAACACTCAAAGGAATCTTAAATGACTATACTTGATGGTAAAAAATTATCAGATAAAATTAGATCAGAAGTAAAAGAAGATGTTTTATCACTTCAAAAAAAAGGGATCACTCCAGGACTAGCAGTAGTTTTAGTGGGTGCTGATCCTGCTAGTGCGGCATATGTAAATATGAAAAGTAAAGCTTGTAAAGAAGCTGGAATCTATAGTATAGCTCACGAAATGCCAGAATCAATCTCACAGGAAAATATTTTAGAAATCATCAATATGATGAATAAAAATCCAAATATTGATGGGATACTTGTACAGCTTCCTTTGCCAAAACATGTTGATACAACTGCTATTTTAGAAGCAATTGATCCTATAAAAGATGTTGATGGATTTCATCCATACAATGTAGGAAGAGTTGTAGCTGGACTTGATGGATTTATTCCTGCTACTCCTTATGGAGTAATGGAGCTTTTAAAAGAGTATAACATCGATCCAAAAGGAAAAAATGTGTGTGTTGTTGGTGCTTCAAATATTGTTGGTAAACCTATGGCAACACTTTTATTAAATGCAAATGCGACGGTTGAAATTTGTCATATTTTTACAGATGACTTAAAAAAACACACTCTACAAGCAGATATTATTTGTGTAGGTGTGGGTGTTGTAAACTTGATCAAAGAAGATATGGTAAAAGATGATGCGATTATTATAGATATTGGTATCAATAGACTTGATAGTGGAAAGCTTGTAGGTGATGTGGACTTTGAAAATGTATCATCAAAATGTTCATATATCACACCTGTTCCAGGTGGAGTTGGACCTATGACTATTGCTATGTTATTAAAAAATACAATAACAGCAGCAAGAAAAAGAAATATAAAAGAGGCATAGATGAATTTTTTAAAAAAGATCTACAAATGGAGTAGTTCGTGGACTGGAACAGTTGTAATTGTTTTGGGTATTATATTTTTTGTAGCACAAGCTTTTGTAATACCAAGTGGAAGTATGAAAAACTCACTTTTAATTGGTGATATGCTTTTTGTGAAAAAATTCTCATATGGTATCCCTACTCCACGACTTCCATGGATTGAAGTACAAGTTTTACCAGACTTCAATGACAATGGACATCTAATAGAAGGTCCAAAACCTCAAAAAGGTGATATTGTGGTATTTCGATATCCACATAATGAAAAAATACATTATGTAAAAAGATTGGTAGCCACTGGTGGAGATATTTTGTTTATGAAAAATAAAAACCTTTATTTACATCCAAAAGAAGGAGATGAATACATCATTGAAAACTACAAGGGATATAACATCGCTAAAGTAGATGATAAATTGTATGTAGAAAATCCTTATAAAAAAGATCATCCAGGGATTCATAATGATGATACTGTTCAAAAATCAAATACTCCATATAGAGAGATTTTTGATACAGCACCATTACAAGTACCTGAAGGTGAGTTTTTTATGATGGGTGATAATAGAGATCATAGTAATGACAGTAGATTTTGGGGAACAGTACCATATAAATATATTGTAGGAAAACCTTGGTTTATCTATTTTAGCTGGGATGAAAATAAAAAAATCAGATGGGACAGAGTATTTCAAACACCATCACAATTGGAAAAATCCAAATATATCAATAATAGAAATCATCAAGAAGGGATCTACTAATGAAATATTATATTGGTGCTGATCATGCAGGCGTTGACTTTAAAGCATTTGTTAAAGAGTTGTTTGAAAAAAGAGGTCATGAAGTGATCGATATGGGACCTTCAACAAAAGATAGAGTTGATTATCCAGATTTTGCGGCTAAAGTATGTGGAGCCGTACTTAAAAATGAAAATAGCAAAGGGATCTTGATCTGTGGAAGCGGTTTAGGGATGTCTATGTCTGCAAACAAATTTGACGGAATCAGAGCTGCTTTATGTCATAATGAATATAGTGCAGTGATGGCAAGACAACACAACGATGCAAATGTGTTATGTTTAGGAGAAAGAGTAAGTGGTCCAGGGATGATTGAAGCTATAGTTGCTGCTTGGGATACCAACTCATTTGAAGGTGGAAGACACTCAGGGCGTGTAGAAAAAATAAATGCCTTAAGTAAAATGCAAAGTTGTAGAGTATAAATATTTTCTAAAAGGAAAACAAAATGACAAGAACACCACCACCTGAAGACTGGGTAGTTTATGCTGTTGTTTTAGGCGTAGTTGCAGCGATGATGTTTGGAAAATACTTAATGGGTCGCGGTGATAAAGATGAGTTTATCAGTAAAAATGAAAAACCAAGCAATAAAGATATAAAAGATGATGATCAATCCTAAAATAGTAGACTACATATTTAGCTCCGCATCTATCCAAAGATGGAACGATTATCCTCGAATGGTTGATTTAGTAGAGCTTGATAAACAAGCTCATAAGTTTATCATCGCTTTTTTTGTAGCAAAACATGAAAAAGATATCAACTACACACATCTTATAGAAGCTGGTATATTTGAATTTTTACGCCGTGTTGTTGTCACAGATATTCGTCCAGATGTTTTTAGAAAAGCACTACAAAAAAAAGGCAAAGAGATAAATAGCTGGGTTTTAACTAAACTTGAAAATTCTCTTATCGACATTGACAATGGTAGTTTTTTTCAAAAATTCAAAGACTATCTTGAAGATGATACTATGTATAAAAAAGAGCGATTTATACTTAAAGCAGCATCCTATTTAGCGACAAAATGGGAGTTTGGTATCGTCTATCAAACAAGCCAATTTTTAAATGATATCGATGAAGTTAAAAAAGAAGTTGATGCTGAGATAGAAGATTACTATGAACTTATTGGTGTACGCAAAATCGCACTCAATAAAAAATTAGCAAAAATTATTGATCTCAGTGGTCGTTTACGATTTCAAAAAAGATGGGCACAAACACCTCGTATCCCTGAAACTTCTGTTTTAGGGCATATGCTTACAGTGGCTCTTTTTGGCTATTTTTATTCAGTTGAAGTAAATGCTTGCTCAAAAAGACTACAAAATAACTTTTTTGTAGCACTCTTTCACGATCTTCCAGAAGCACTCACACGCGATATAATCAGTCCTGTAAAATACAGTGTGGATGAACTAGCAGATATAATTGCAGAATATGAAGTGGTACAAATCGAAGATAAAATTATGCCATATATTCCAGATGATCTCAAAGAAGAGTTTGCCTATATATTAGGGCTTGATAATCACAACTTTAAAGATGAATTTGAAAATAAAATCAAAGAAGGTCAAGAGATCAAAGTAGTTGAAGATATGCAACGATACAATCAAGATAAATATAATCCAATAGATGGAAAAGCACTCAAACAATGTGATAAATTATCTGCATTTATAGAAGCTAGTTTATCTATTTCACATGGAATCAAATCAAAAGAATTAATCCAAGGGAAAAAACAAATCATGCAAGGTCTTACTGCAATAAATGGAATCAATTTTCAAGAAATTGCACAAAAAATTGATGAAGAGTTTTGTACAACAGGTGTAACACAAACAACGATGGATTTATAATATGGAGTTTATTTTACTAATATGTATCTTTTTTCTAGTACTTTTTTTTATTGTAAGTAAAAAGAGTTATAAAACTAAAAATATACTAGTAACGAAAGAAAAGATTATTCAAACATATGAAAACGAGCTCAAAGAAATTTTATCAGCTTCTGATGATAAAAAACAAAAAATGCAGCAAAAAAAACTCTTTTTACAAAAATGTAACAATGAACTCTCTAGAAATATCTTTTTTACTGAAAAAGAAGCTATTCAAGTAATACAAAGACTCTCGAAAATATGAAAAGAAAAGGAAATACCAAACAAGTTTTTTTTATTACAGCAACCAATACTAATGTAGGCAAGAGTTATGCTTCTGAAGTTTTTTTAAAAAAGTTTGCAAAAAAAGGAAAAAAAGTAGGATATTTCAAACCAATTGAAACTGGGGTAAAAACCACTCCTTTAGATGGGTCTAAACTTTTAAAAATCACTCAAAAACTCAATAGTTCATTTTCATTTTCTCTTGAAGAGGTTGTTCCTTATCAGTTTACATTAGCGGCCTCACCATTTGTAGCTAATAATGAAAATAGAGATATAGATCCAAAAGACATTATCAATCAAGCAAAAAAATTACTTCAAAAATGTGATGTTTTGATAGTTGAGGGAGCTGGTGGATTAATGGTACCTATTACTAAAAATTATTTTATGATTGATTTAATAAAAAAATTTCAAAAAAAACTTGATGCGCAAACTATACTTATAAGTTCAAGTTCACTTGGGAGTATAAACGATAGCTTATTATCAATACAAGCATTAGAAAACTATAAATTACACTATAAATGGTACATAAACTTATATAAAGATAAAAAATCATTTACTAAAACAACTTTTCCTTTTTATAAAGAGTATTTCGATAAAATAGTCTTTCTATAAATAAATATTTAAGGCAATAAATGAAAATCATATTTCTTTTTTTAACAACATTCAGTTTTATCTTTGCAACAATCAATCTAGATATACAAAACACACCACTATTTGATGTAACAACAAAAAATGCAAAAATTCAAATACCAGATCTAAGTATAGGTCAAAGTGGTATTGTGATTAAAAACATTGATACAAATAGTATTATTTTATCACAAGCAGTTGTTGTCGCAAGTAATCAAAATGATTCTACAATAGAATTTATAAACACACATATACTTCCACAAGACGCCATTCCTACTTCAAACCTCAAGCCTCAAAATGATGATACTTTTATTCTCAATCATTTATATAATACGAGTTTGATAATAGTCCCTAATCTCAAGGCAAAAACTTTAATACAAAAACTGTATCCAAATCAAAATTTTTTAAATGAGGATTTTTTTGCATCACACTTAAAAGTACAAAACATACCTCTACCTCAAAAAAAAGACATTAGTAGTTTTGCACAATCAAAACAAATCGGAACTATTTTTCTTATGGTAGAAAATAATTTATATATTTTAGATAGTATCTCATTTAAAATTATAGATACTGTTAGTATCTCAAACGATGATCTTACAACGCATTCACCTTTTTTTACAAAAATAGAAAATATAGAACAAGCATTCTGGGATTTTGGAGCTGAGGAAATAGAAAACTATAATGAATACTATTTAGAACTATTGGAGATAAAACAATGATAGAAAAACAACATTTAGAGACATTTAAAAACATCGTTGGTGATGAAAATGTTAAAAGTGATAAAGCACATTTGATCGCATACTGTTATGATGCGACAAAAACACGATTTGAACCAGATGCCGTGGTTTTTCCTAAAAATGAAGAAGAGATCAGTAAAATTTTAGCATATTGTAACGAACATAGAATTATTATCGTTCCAAGAGGTGCTGGAAGTGGTTTTACAGGTGGGTCTTTACCTGCAAGTGGTGGGATTATTTTATCTCTTGAGCGACATATGAATCAACTCTTAGAAATCGATATGCAAAATATGGTAGCACGAGTGCAACCAGGTCTTGTGAATATGACTTTTCAAAAAGCAGTAGAAGAGGTAGGACTTTTTTATCCTCCAGATCCTGCTAGTGAAGAGTACTCTACTTTGGGTGGAAATGTAAGTGAAAATGCAGGTGGTATGCGCGCTGCAAAATATGGTATCACAAAAGACTATGTGATGGCTCTTCGTGCTGTTTTACCAAATGGAGATATCATCCAAGCTGGGAAAAAAACCATCAAAGATGTTGCTGGATATAATATCGCTGGGATTCTTACGGCTTCTGAGGGTACATTAGCAGTTATTACTGAAATCACATTAAAACTTATTCCAAAACCAAAATTTAAACAAACATATATGGGAATTTTTCCAGATGTAACAAGTGCTATGAATGCTGTATTTAAATCACTCGCAGCTGGAGCTAATCCTGTAGCGATGGAATTTTTGGACAAGCTTGTAATCCAAGCATTACGAGAAAAACTCAATGTTGATTTACCAAGCGATGCTGGTGCTGTATTAGTAGGTGATGTAGATGGTAGTTTAGAAGATGAAGTAAAATTTCAACTCGATACTTTAGAAAAATCTTTTATGGAAAATGGTGCAACAAAATTTGTTATTGCAAAAGATGAAGACCATGCAAAAAAATTATGGTTTGCAAGAAGAAATGCAAGTCCAGCTGTAACTATTTTTGGTACAAAAAAACTCAATGAAGATATCTCAGTACCAAGAAGTATGCTTCCAGAAGCACTTGAAGAGATCTATAAAATTGGTGATAAATACGGTATGCAAGTACCTTGTTTTGGACATAGTGGTGATGGAAATATACATGTAAATGTGATGGTAAAAGATAAAAATGATCCCAAACAAATGGAAGATGGACACAAGGCAATCGAAGAGATTTTTCAACTTGTTGTGGATATGGGTGGGACTTTAAGTGGTGAGCATGGTATCGGTACATCAAAAGCTCCATATATGAATATTGCTTTTAACGAAGCGGAAATGAACCTTTTTAAGAGTATAAAAAAAGCATTTGATCCAAATAATATTTTGAATCCTTTTAAAATGGGTTTAAACTAATTGAAATTAATAAAAAGGGTATTTGAGTTTTTTAATGATGATACCCCTTATTATGCAGCAAGTTTAAGTTTTTTTACTATTTTTGCGATTTTACCATTAATTGCACTGCTTATTGTGGTTATCTCAAATATTCCTACTTTTTCGCAGCATCTTGATGAGATTATGCTCTATATTTTAGATTTTATCAATCCTACACATTCACAGACATTTACTTCTCACATAGAAAGTTTTTTAACAAATACTAGTAAACTTGGATATATTGGATTAGTTTATCTAACTTTTGTTTTTACTATGTTTTTTAAAGATTATGAATACATTGTAAATAAAATACACGAAGTGCCCTCAAGAGCTTTTTATAAGTCATTTTTTTTATACATTAGTTTTTTGATAATTATTCCTCTACTTTTTTTCATATTTATTTTTTTATCAACATACAAAGACTTTTCCATTTACATTTCCCCTTTTGCATCATTATTTATTTGGCTCGTTTTCATTATATTATTTATGGTTTCTGCAAATACAAAAATATCATTTCGTGCTGCAGCACTATCTAGCTTTCTGACTTTAATCACATTAAGTGTTACAAAAACTTTGTTTGGATATTATGTTAGTGCAAATACTACTTATGCAACAATTTATGGATCATTTAGTGTTGCATTGTTTTTCTTTTTGTGGATATATGTATCATGGAGCATCTACCTTTATGGTACAAAATTATGTTCAATTTTAAATAAGGCTCGTAAATCAAATGAAGATTAGTTCTGTTTTTTTATTCTTAGTTATTTTTAGTGTATCTTTATTTGGAGCAGAAGATACTCCTCTAATCAACCTATCAGTTGCTGCAGTTGAAGACCCTGCACAGTTTGTTAAAACTATCAATATAGCAATCATCTTAATGTTATTTGTTTTGGCTCCTACGCTTTTACTGATGGTGACAAGTTTTACACGACTTATTATTGTTTTTGGACTTCTACGACAAGCATTGGGACTACAACAATCTCCCCCAAACCAAATTATTATCTCGTTGAGTTTAATTTTAACAATCTTCATTATGGAACCGTATGCAAAAAAAGCTTGGGAAAATGGAATAGATCCATATATGAAAGAGACGATCAACTATGAAGTAGCGTTTGATGAAAGTGTTGGTCCATTTAAAGAATTTATGATCAAAAATACAAGAGAAAAAGATCTTGCTCTTTTTTATCGTATCAAAAAAGTAGAAAACCCAAAAAATATCGAAGATGTTCCACTTACACTTCTTATGCCAGCATTTATCGTAAGTGAACTTCGAACTGCATTTGAGATAGGCTTTTTAGTATTTTTACCTTTTTTAGTAATTGATATTATTGTAGCTTCTATTTTGATGAGTCTAGGAATGATGATGCTTCCACCAGTTATGATATCCTTACCTATTAAATTGATTTTCTTCATCATCATTGATGGATGGCATTTGATTATTGGAAATCTTGCTCAGTCTTTTAAATAAAAAATTGAGCATATCAATACTAAAAACTACTTTTTAGTTTGTTAATTCTTTAAAATTTAATTTTGCTTCATCTAGAAGTTTATGTGCAGCTTCTAATTCAGCCATGCCACTTTTATACACAGAAACACTGTCACTCAATGTAATTTCTGGATCAATTAATTTTGCCAATAATTTTTGTGCCTCTACTATTTTGTCTTCAAATGTGTTTTTTTCTATCTCTTTATTCATAAGTTCCCTCTAACATTTTTATTATTTTTTCTTTATATTTATCAACTTCAACCAAAAAAGCATCATGTCCATAATCACTTGTAATCATATCATAAGTACAATGATCCCCATTACCTACTTCTTGCATCATAGTATATATCTCTTCCATCTCTTCAGGATAAAATAAACAATCTCCCTCAAAAGAGATCAGATGCAATTTAGTTTTGATCTTTTTAATTGCATCTTTGATCTCATCACTTCCTCTTGCTGCGTTAAATATGTTTAATGTTTTTACAATGTACAAATAACTCAACGGGTCAAAGTTATGTGGAAAATTATAACAATTATATTCTAAATATCGTTCCACTTCAAATTTCCCAAACAACTCATATAATCCATCTTGAGATGTATATGCTCGTCCAAATTTAGTATTCATACTTGCTCGTGAAAGATATGAAATATGCCCTGCAATTCTACCTATTGCCAAACCATTTAATCCATTTTCTTTGATATCCTTCGGGTCATAATTCCCATCTTTAAACTCAGGATCATTTCGTATCGCATCAATAGCCACTTTATTAAAAGCAATAGCCCAAGGTCTTGTGTAAGCTGTTGTAGCAATAGGTATAATCATATCAGAAAAATCTGGATACTCAATAGCATAGCATAAAGCTTGCATACCACCCATAGACCCACCAATAATAGCTTTCACATGATAAATACCCAAAGAATCCATAAGGTTCTTTTGTGCTCTCACAATATCACTAATAGTTACAACAGGAAACTTTAATCGGTATAAATCCCCTTTTTCATTCATAACACTCATTGGACCTGTAGAACCAAAGCAAGAACCAATATTATTTGTAGCAATTACAAAGTATTTTTGAGTATCTATTGCTTTTCCATCACCAATAAGGTTATCCCAATATCCAGGTTTTCGCTCACCTTCATAGTATCCTGCAGCGTGATGCGAGCCACTCAATGCATGAGTTATGATAATAATATTTGATTTATCAGCATTCATTTCACCATAAGTTTCATATCTAATCTCATAAGATTCTAAAAGTCTTCCACTTTCTAAATATAAAGGTTTATCAAATTTTGCTGTTTTTGTAATGATATTCAATTAATTCTCGCTTTTAGTTATTCTTTATATTTTTAGATTTTATCTAAATTATAATTTATCTCGAATTAAAGATATTATTTGTTCTTATATAATATACACACCATCTAGTTCTTTAAGCATTGCCTCTACATTGTTATTTACAAAATAACCACTATCAAGTTCTACATCGCCAAGTTTCGATTTTATAGTTAAAGTCACTTCTCTTTTCCCTTGATTTTGTGAAATGATATTAAAAAGTTCATAAATAATTTTATCATCTTCTGAAAATGCAATAGCTACATTTAAAGGTGCTTGCACTTTCTCAGTTTTTTTTCCTTTTTTAAGTTTTTCAGTTTTGGCATCTTTTAAAGACTCTATTTTCTTCAAACTAAATTTTGTTCCAAAATCATCTATTTTGACCCCTACTTTAAAAGCAATAGGTTTACTCAAGTCAAAATCTTCACGAAGCTCTTTAATTCTATCTTCAAATAACATAAGCTCAATATTACCATGAAGATCCATAATAGTCGCGATTCCAAATTTATTTCCTTTTTTGGAAACTTTTTCAATAATCGATTCTATTTTTCCTACAAGTAAGGTTTCGCTCCCATCTGAAAGGGTATCAATTTCACTACTCAATGTGTATTTTATCTCATCAAGAGTTTCTCTAAATTCATCTAAGGGATGTCCCGATACATAAAAACCTAAAGATGCTTTTTCAAACTCTAAAATCTCTTTATCATCATATTCAGGCATATCGATTATGGAGATATCGATTTTTGTCATATCTTCATCATCGCCAAAAAGTGATCCCACAGCTTGTTTTTTTGCTTGAGCTGCTTTTCCTGCTGTTTCCACTATATTTTCAATCTGCATCAATAAAGCTTTTCGAGTATGTCCAAAGTTATCAAATGCCCCAGATTTTATCAGTGCTTCAATAACTCTTTTATTTACTTTTGAACTATCAATACGAGATACAAAATCACTTAAATCAGCAAATTCACCCGCTTTTCTTGAAGCGATAATAGAGTTAATCGCAACATCCCCTGCCCCTTTTAAAGCACCCATACCAAACATAACAACTTCTTTATCTTCAAGCGTATTTGCACTAAAAACCAAAAAAGATTTATTGATATCAGGAGGAACAAGATCAAATCCCATTCTTTTTACTTCATCTACATATTTTACAACTTTATCAGTATTGTCTTTTTCAAGTGTTAAAAGAGAAGCCATAAACTCTGTAGGATAATAACATTTTAAATAACTCGTATAAAATGTCACCAAAGCATATGCTGCCGAATGTGATTTATTGAATCCATACCCAGCAAACTTTACAATCAAATCAAAAAGCTCTTCACAATGAACTCTATCATATCCTTTTTTTACTCCACCATCAGCAAACTGACCTTTGAGTTTGTCCATCTCTTCTTTAATCTTTTTTCCCATAGCACGACGAACAAGATCCGCACCACCTAGACTAAATCCACCAATAACCTGCACGATCTGCATAACCTGCTCTTGGTAAACAATTACACCATAAGTAGGTTCTAAAATTGGACGCAATGGTTCATCAAACTCATCATAAAAATAATTAATCTCAGCACGCCCATGTTTTCTATCAATAAAATCATCAAGCATCCCAGACTCCATAGGACCTGGTCTGTACAAAGCTAATACGGCGATAATATCTTCAAAACTAGAAGGCTTTAATCGTCTACACAAATCTTGCATACCTGTTGATTCTATTTGAAATAATCCAATAGTATGCCCCGTACAGATCAAATCATATACCTCTTTATTGTCAACATTTTCAGTTGTAAAATCGATCCGTTTTCCATGTCTATGCTCAATAAGTTGCAAGGCACCTTCAATTACAGTAAGCGTTTTTAATCCCAAGAAGTCAAACTTGATAAGATCAACATCTTCTACATATTTTCCATTGTATTGGGTCGCTAAAGTATCTAATCCAGATGGTTTAAAAAGCGGTGTTTTTTTCCATAACGCTTCATTTGAAATAACAACACCAGCTGCATGTGTTCCTGCATTTCTATTGAGACCTTCTAGTGCTAAAGCATATTCCCATACTCGGGCAGCTTTTGGATCCATCGCACACAGCTCTTTTATTTTTGGCTCTTTCTCCCATGAATCAGCTAAATTTATCCCAAGTTCATCTGGAATAAGTTTTGCCATTCCATCTGCTTGACTATAGGGCATATCCAAAACTCGTGCAACATCTCGAATCACCCCTTTTGCTAAAAGTTTCCCAAAAGTAATAATTTGTGCAACATTGGCTCGACCATATTTTTCAACAACATAATCAATAACTTCTTGTCTTCTTGCTTGACAAAAATCCATATCAATATCTGGCATAGATATTCTTTCAGGATTTAAAAAACGCTCAAAAAGAAGCCCATAAGGGATAGGGTCAATATCCGTAATTTTCAATGAAAAAGCAACCAAACTTCCAGCAGCAGAACCTCTACCAGGACCTACTGGAACGCCTATTGATTTTCCATATTCGACAAAATCCCAAACAATAAGCATATATCCTGGGAATTTCATATTATTTATAATATCAATTTCAACTTGTAATCTATCTTTATATTCTTGATGTCTTGAGGGATCAACAATTTTTAAACGCTCTTCAAGTCCTCTCCAACACTCATCGATAAATAATACTTTATCATTTTCTAAACTATATTCTAAATCTGGCTCTGGCAATGTAAGATTATTTATCAGAGACTTTTCTCTTGTAAACTTAAAATTTGGAGGCGTTGGATCGCCTAATTTTATTTCAAGATTACACTTATTTGCAATCTCTTGTGTATTTTGAATCGCTTCTGGAATATCTGCGTACAATGCAGCCATTTGCTGTGGTGATTTTACATAAAACTCATGAACACTATGCCGCATACGATTTGGATCATCATAGAGTTTATTCATAGCAATACACATAAAAGCCTCATGCGCTTCTGCATCTTTTGGATTTGTGTAGTGTGTATCATTTGTCGCTACAATTTTGATACCAGTCTCTACTGATATTTGAATAATTTGCTTATCAATAAAATGTTGATCTTTGATCCCATGTCTCATAATCTCAAGATAAAAATCATCCCCAAATATATCTTTATATTCTAGTGCAATTTTTTTGGCTTCATCATATCCTTTTGCACCATTTTTAACATTTCTTTCATTTGAAAGGTTAAGATGCCAGTTTATCTCACCTTGTAAACAAGCAGCTGAACATACAAGTCCAGCAGAGTTTTCTCTTAAAAGTTTTTTGTTGATACGAGGATAATAATAAAATCCATGCATATATGCTTGAGAACTTAAAAACATCAAGTTTTTATATCCCTCATCATTTTTAGCATACAAGCATAAGTGAAATCTTTGCTTGGTTGTTTTATCACCTATATCTTCTTGATTGTGAATATACGCTTCCATTCCAATGATAGGTTTTATACCCTCTTTTTTCATGGTATTGTAAAAATCTATAGTACCGAACATATTTCCATGATCTGTCATGGCAACGCTATTCATACCAAGTTCTTTGATTTTTTTCGCTAGGACTTTAATTTTATTTGCACCATCGAGCATAGAGTATTCGGTGTGCAAATGTAAGTGAGTAAATTGTTGAGTTTCATTATTAGACATAATGTGATTTTATCTTATACTTGATTAAATATAGCGTGAAAATTCACTCTATATAAAAGATTTTATTTTATTTAAAAATTTGGATAAAATGATTTATAATCTCAGAATCAAGATGATTTGACATCTCTTTTTTCATCATCATCAATGTATCAAATGTCGATATAGAGTCTTTATATGTTTTTGTAGTTGTAAGGGCATCAAATACATCGCAGACACCTATAATCTTTGCATATTGATGAATCTCTTTGTTTTTTAACTTATCAGG
>JBASAI010000036.1:0-5501 GCA_049650525.1 Arcobacteraceae bacterium | reverse complement strand
GTTATAAATGGTTTTATAATTAACATAATATTTGTAAGGCATAATAACCTTTCTGATATTAAAAGCTATAAAAACGATATTAAAGAAAAATTATCTAAGGAAATTGATAATAATTAATTACAAAATATTTTGATTTTATAGTTTATTTATAGTTGTAAGACTAACAAAACCTTGGAGAAAAACAAGTCTAAAATGCGATTTTTGACCTTTCAAGTGTCGATTAAATAAATATGAAGACAAAAGTTTCAAGTTGTTAAATTCATCTTTTCCTTAAATCAAAGGTTATAGATAGGATTATAAAATGGAAATTGATTTAAAAACTGGAAGGACCCCAAAAAAAAGTAGACATAATTTAATTCAGTAAATTAATATATCAATGACAAGAAAATAATATCATTAACCTTTCTCTCTAGTCTTTACACTAGTTCATATTGATTATGTTTTAAGTTTGTAACTGTTACTTCGTTATACTAAAAATATTTACAATTAAAAAATGTATATCAAATTACAATGTTTTTTTGAGTTTTTGATACTATTAAGTTGTTTATATTATTCGAAATTCTCAATAAAAAAATTTCTGATTTTGTTATATATATTTAAATATGGAGTTTCTATAGGTTCTGTAATCATATCTTGCTCTTTATATGCAAATCCTATATTATTACAATCTTCCATTGTATATGTGGTGTTAGGATAAAGTTTTAGTTCATTAGTGCACATATGGTATAAGTCAATGTTTTGTTGGCTTGGAACTGCTATATATTGTTTTTGCATTTGAGCAACAACAAGATTATATTCTTCACCTGCTTTATATTGTATATAATATAATATCCCATAGATGATAGTTAAAAATAGAATGAATGCTATTATAGCTTTCAGTAAAATAAAGAATAGTTTTTTAATCATTGTATATTTTACTAAAGTAGTTGCCACTTATAATATCTTTCATTTTAATTGTGTTTCTTTTTTATCATAGATAATCTTTATAACTATTCCAATAGCAAATGCAACTGCTGCTATTGATGTTGCTACATCTTCATTATTAACATCTGTACTTAATCCAACTAAAGAGTTAAACCCTATGACAATAACACTTGATAGAGTCATAATTATAAATAATGATAGAATAATTATTAAAATATTTTTCATGATATTTTACTTTTGCATGTTTATGTTCTAAATCCTGTTACTCTAAAATCATTACCGGTTATTTCTGATGATATTTGATCAATGAACTGATAAATTGATTTATTTATAAATTCTGTTAATAGCCAACTGGCATCTTTTTCAAGATGTTTACTGAGAATTTTTGGATTATATCTAGATAATTCACTCAGTCTATGCATTGCTCCAATTGTTAGTGATATAGTACTTCTACCAATAATATTATTTGTCAAATCTTTTCTTTTTATGTACCATAATTCACGAGGACTATAAATATATCTTAGTTCTTTTCTTCTTTGTGAATAATAAGATTTCAAGTTTTTCATACTTTCACTTGTTGGCTTACTTCTAGGTGCATTCCAGGTAAATGTTTTATTTCTTCTCAGTGTATAAAATTCTGAATTATCATAATACTTATCAATACTGTAACCTTTTAATTTGTTTAGGACTGTTTTATTAGAGTGTTCTGGTTCTAATTGCAATTCAAGCCAACTTTCATTTCTGGATTTATCATAAACAAAACGAGGTCTTAAAATAGGAATAAATAATTCAGCTCTATCTTTATATGTTAATGTAAAAGAACGATGAATATATGAAAGATTATAAAATATATCTTTTAATGAAAATTCAATACCTTCCTCTGGTATACTTTCTTCTAGGTAGTAACTTAAAGCTGAAACCACACCTTTGGGTTGGAATTTTACTATTTCATTTCTTATTGTAATTAAACCGTCAGCTTTTTTTCCTGTTACACCATGTGCCAAATCATAATTTACATTTTTTACTTCTAATAAAGCTTTTGTTGCATTTAGAAAACAGTAATAGGCTGTTAGTGGCTTTGATATTAAGGTAAGAGATTTTGTTGCTTCATAAAAGTTATATGCCTGTTCCCAATAAAATAAGGCATCAGTTTGATTTTCAGATTTTAAATATATTTTTACATATTCCCACGTCGAATCAGTTAAAACAGTTTTAGTTGAAAAATCTACAAAAATTTTAGGTTTTCTAATTGAGGCTTCTCTATTTTTATATTTAATCGAAAGTCTTGGCTTAATAGGTTTTAATTGTTCTTTAACATCTTGGATAGACATTTTATTTTCTTTTAATTTAGTATCAATTTGTTTGAATTTCTCTTTGCTCATATATTACCTTAAAATTTTAATATACATAAAATTATTTATTATTATATTATATACAAGGTTTCTTAAAATAAATAATATATTGTAATAGTGAAAAACCTATGTGTAAAAAAATATATATAGGAACACATTTGTATAATAAGTTTCACACCCCGCATCTTTTGAAGAATATTTAATAACTCACCTCTTTTTGGAAAAAATCTTCGGTTAATAAAAGGTTGTTGCCAATGTGGCAAATGATAATATTTTAAGCTTATCTCTTTTTCCAAAGAGAGGATGATTTCATTTTTGATTATATTGTTAATTGATAAGAACATTTAAATCTTGTTCTATCTGTTCATAAACTGCTTTTTTAATATCCTTGTTTCCAAATACGGTAATTTGAGGCATCCATTGTTTTACAAGTTTGAGAATTTCTTTTATGTCATTATAATACATCTTAACAGATATGGAAATGCCATCAAGTTCTTCATCAATTAATTCAAAAGCATCATTATTAAATATCAACTCTCTTTTGAAGAATCGAGCTGCTTCATCCTTAATATTAAGGAGAACATATTTATCTTTTTTGAAACGCCCATAAGCATTACCAATATCACTTTTTTTAAAATTCACATTCGATATATACTCTTCCTCTTCTATCTTGCCAATTGAGTTAAGTGCGAATGTTCTTTCTTCTCCAATACCATCTATATTTTTTTTATTATAAGTTATATATGCGTAATAAGTGAATCCATTTGTAAAATAAGCATTTGGTTCTATATATTTTCTTTGTAAAGGCTTATTTAAACCTTTGTATTCTACTTTTAAAACACAGTTGTATTTTATTGCATTTGACAAAATGATAAGTTTTTTACTTAGATTAGACAAATTCGAGGTTTCTATCATTTCATCAGCTGATATGACCTTATTTGCAATTAATTTAAAATCATCTTTAAGTAATTTATTTACAATGGATTTGTTGATAATATTGTTAAGTGCATTTATAGTGATGTACTTTGGTAATATATTTTTAAACCTATACTGCTTTAATTTAATATCGTAAATGATATCTTCAATATTTTTGATATTATTTTCTACTGTTTTTATACTGTTGACATTGAGTATCTCTGCAATTTTCGCTTTACTTGTTTCATAATCACTATATATGGCATCATAAATTAATATAACTTTTTGGTTAACCATTTTAACTCCTTTTAGTACAACTTTATTTGTAATTATAGTTATATTACGCTTAAAAATATATATCTTTAGTAATTATATAAGATAATTTACTAAAATAATACAATAAATAGATTGTGCTGTTTGACAATAACTATAAAATTAGTTATAATTTTGATGTAAGTTAGTATGTAAAAGTGCTAATTTGAAGAAGTTAAAAATCTTATTTAAAAAGTTCGAGCTTAAATAAACAAGATTTTTGATGTTGATGACACATTAGTGTGTTTAAATTAATGTGACATGAAAAGGATGAAATCCTTTAGAAGTTTTGCATATGAATAGTATATAAGTTCATCTTAAAAAGCTATTAATATCTTCTTTGTATTGATTTTATAATTTCATTAGTCACATTTTGTCAATAGACAGAAAGGTTTAAAATGAATAGAGTTTCAGTAAGTAAACATCCTGATGGATGGCAAACAAAAGTAGCTGGTAATCAAAGAGCAAGTAAAGTTTGTAATACACAATCAGAATGCAGAGAACATGGAATAGGTTTAGCAAAAAAAATGGGTGCAGAATTTACATTACATGGTGAAAATGGTCAAATTCGTGAGAAAAATTCTTATGGTAATGATCCAAGAAACATACGAGGTTAATCAATGGCAAGATATGTAATTAACAAAAATGCTCAAGCTAATGGTGATCATGAGGTTCATAATATAACTAATGGGTGTAACTATTTACCAAATTATGAAAATCAAATTGATTTAGGGTATCATAATAGTTGTCATGAAGCAGTTGCTCACGCTAAAAGAAAATGGCCAGACTATAGAATCAATGGTTGTTATTATTGTTGTAATGCTTGCCACACAAGTTAGTTTAGTCTTTATCTATGTATTGAATATTTTCAATACATAGACTTTAATAAATAAACTCATTCCCTTGTATCTTCTCAATTTTCTTATAGATTGATTTTTCTTTATCCGTCATTGGATATTGTCTATCCCATGCTTGATAAAGTTTCATCTGTTTTTTGCTGATAGTTAAATTATATGTTTTTTTGAAATAGAGATATGTTCTAGCTATTTGACCCTTTGCATATTCTGGTGGTTCAACTTTTCTCGCTTTAAAATCTACTTCAAAGTCTACTGAGCCATATTTTCTAGGCTCGCCTGATAATTGTGCAAAAGTAAAATTACTTCTATCTCCATTGAGTTCTCCAATAGTAGGTACTAGATTATACATATCAGCTTGCATATATTTAAACTCTTTAGAGACCTTATTACAGCATCTCCTACCTTTATAATATTCATCTTTACTTTTAGAATAACATTTAGCATTTCCTGTATTCCAACAGCTAAGACTATGCCCAAATGCATGAGCTGGAACTATATGTTCCCATTCTATGTAATTTGACCTTTTATTCTTTGGTTTTCGTGGGGTATATCTACAAGATTCTTTATTTACAACGAGTTTATATTTGTTGTTTTTTAGTTTTTTGGATTCGTAGGTACATTGAGAGTAAAAAGCTATTTGTAAATTTTGTGTATTATACACCTGATTCATCATCAGTTTTTTTGCTTTTGAGAAGCTTGTAATCTTTGTATTACCATCTGTATAGGCTATACCTAGTAATAAAGAGAGGGTAAGGAGTATTTTTATCATTTTAGATTACTTTGTATTTTATCAGCAACATTTTGAGTTATCATTTGATCGTAAGTGTGGTAAATACCATTATAATCACTTTCTAGCTGTAGTTTCATTGATTCTTTAAAGTAAGTGTCTTCTAATATCTGTTTTGTGATATTATCGCTGTAAGCATCAGAATTTAAAAGTTCTTTATCCTTATTTATAAAATCTTTTAAAGAATGCATCATAGCTCGGCATCTTAGATGGTATTCAAATTTATCTTCAAAATCATCATGGTGACTATTATGTAGTAATATTTCAAATATATTAGATAATGCTACATTTACTTCAACAAGTAGATTAAGCTCTTGTAGCTTGGTTATTGTTTCTTCTACATCTTGTATTGTT
>JBASAI010000035.1:0-7355 GCA_049650525.1 Arcobacteraceae bacterium | reverse complement strand
GGCTAATAAAAGTGCTTTATAGAGTGCTTTGAGTTCGGCTGTATTGTTTGTACCATTTGGCTCATAGTTTCCGTAGTAAAGGACTGGTTTCTCGCTGTTTTTATATAGAGCCAGTCCACTTCCTGATTTGCCAGGATTTCCTGAACATGCTCCATCACAATAGATACTGATATTTGAGTTTATCTCTGTATTTGTATTATTTGTAGGTTTTGAAACTTCTGTAGTTTCTTTCTTTTTGTTTGTTTTAAAGGCTACTATTGTTTGATAGTTTTTGATAATTTGTTCTTGAGATTTAACAGCTACAATCTCTTTGAGTAGGATGAGCTTATTGACATCATGCTCCGATATCTCTTTGTTTAAAAGTTGTTTTTCATAGTTTTCTTCTGTAGGAAATGAGATATCTAAAATCTTACATTGTGTTTTATTGAGAGTATTATTGTGCGAGATGAGTGTGAGAAAGTCTTTTGTTATTGTCATTTAAGATACCTTTTGTGATTGTAGATGAAAGTATACTAAAAATAAGCTATTTCATCAAATCAAGTTTTTGTGTTCGTGTAAGTTTTTTGATCGCATATTCTCTTTTTGAAGCGGTGCTTCTATTTTCGGACGGTTCTTGATATACGAGTTTTACTGGTCTTCTGGCTTTTGTGTATTTTGCACCTTTGCAACTATTGTTGTGTTCATCGAGCCGTTTTTCTACATCTTTTGTGATCCCTGTATAAAGTGTGTTGTCGTTACACTCTACAATATAAACGAAATATGACATCAGTTTTGTATCTTATACAAGAGTAAACTTTTTTGTTTCTAAAACCAAACCATTGACGATGATACTAAGCTGATGTATACCATGATAATATTTTCGTGTGGAGATTGGTTTAAAAGAGTACTGTTTTTTGATGTTTTTACTTTTTTGTGTGTAGATTCCCTCTGCTATTTTAAATACTTTTTTAGAGCTTTTGTTGTTTAATCGTACGAAATCGAGTGCATATTCTATACGAATTTTTCCTAAATTTTCAGGTGATCTCAGTACAAATGAAAAATCAAGATCTTCTCCCATCTTTACTTTATCTGTAACGATAAAATGATCGATAGAAAGGGTTTCATTGAGCTGAAACCCAAAGAGTTGCATGATATCTAAGTCTGCATTTTTAAGAAGTGTTCGACAGCCATGTTTTACGATCCAATCTCTTTTATCATCTATTCCCAGCCATTTGTTTGCAATCTCTTTTAGGATATGGGGATTATCTTTTGAGATATCGTTGAGATTGTTGGCGACACTTTTTCGTACATAGAGACTCTCATCATCTTTTAAAATATCCAATATTTCTAAAATATCAGCAGGATCTTTTTTATAGGAAACAAGAGCAATAGCCCAAGGCAATCGTGGTCGACACCCCTCACTTGCAAGTCTTCGTATCTGATGGTTTTCATCTGTTGCCCAAAGTTTCATTTGTGTGATAGTTTGTGTTGGATATTTTATGATAAATTGTCGTATTGCAAACTCACTTGTGGAGTTGATAGTAAAACATGCGAGTGCGTTCATCGATAACTTAAAATGATCTAACCCATATAGTTCTACAAAATCTTGAAAGATGGTGTTTTCTAAAGAGCGAGTTTGATCCATTTTTGCATAAGTGTTTTGGAGTATCACAATAGATTTTTCAAACTCATTTGGCAAAAAATCATAAAGTGTTGTCGATATATGTCTCATCCTTTGTTTGAGTTCTTTATCATTCCATGAGGTATCAAAGATGAATTTTTTAAAATTTGCAGTATCAAAATTTGAAAAACTAGAGAAAATAGCATCATTTAAAATATCTATATATTTTTCATCATAACGGTTTTTGAGTAGTAAGGTCATTTTATCGTCCAGTTTTTTCATAGTAATGGGTGATTATACTCTTTGGGTCGTTAAACCTTGATATATAACTGTAAATATGGTAATCTACTTGCGTAATTATACGGATAAAAAATAATTAGGAAAAAAGAATGAACGATATAGAAAATAGTTTTTTAGGCAATAAAAATAAAGAGAAAGATATTTGGCGAATATTTAGAATTATTAGTGACTTTACTGATGCACATGAGGTATTTGAAGTACTTCCTCCTGCAGTTTCGATTTTTGGAAGTGCTAGAACACCTAAAAAAAATAAGTACTATAAAAAAACAGTAGAGTTATCGCAAAAACTTTCAGATAAAGGCTTCACAATCATCACAGGTGGTGGTGGAGGTATCATGGAAGCTGGAAATAAAGGTGCCAAGATATCTGTAGGACTTAACATCAAACTTCCTTTTGAACAAAAGATGAATAAGTTTGTAAAGCACTCTTTAAACTTTAAATATTTTTTTACAAGAAAAGTAACTTTTCTAAAACATTCAGTAGCATTTATCGCAATGCCAGGTGGATTTGGAACTTTAGATGAGCTTTCAGAAGGGTTGTGTTTGGTGCAAACACAAAGAATGGGAGCATTCCCTATTGTACTTTTTGGAAAAGAGTTTTACAAACCATTAGAGGAATTTTTTAAAAAAATGCTTGAGTTTGAATATATAAGCAAAGAAGATTTAAAACTCTATATTATCACAGATGATATCCAAGAAGCAGTAGATTTTATATCAGAACATACAGCTGTAAAACAGATAAGACGAGGTAAATGATGATGAGTGTATTATTAGAATTTGCGATGTTTCCTACATCTGCAGATGGAAGAGAGGGTTCTTCTGTAGCTAAAAAAGTAAGTCAGGTGATCGATGCTATTGATAAAAGTGGAGTTTCTTATCAGTTGACAGCTATGGGAACTATTGTGGAGACCAAAAGTATGAAAGAGGCTTTAGCTATTGTAGAGTTGGCTTATGAGCAACTTGATGATTGTGATAGGGTCTATTCTTCTTTGAAGTTTGATATACGAAAAAATTGTGAAAATAGACTCAAAACAAAAATTGAATCAGTTGAAAAAAACTTAAATAGAAAAGTAAATACTTAAGTAAATGGGTGGATAAACTAAGAGAGATTCTCTTAGTTTATAAATTTTCCATTTTGTGTTCGTTGAGTATCCATGATCTCGATCTCTCTGGCTCCTGAAATCACGATATTTGAATCAAGTGAAAAATCTAGTGTTTCATCACGATGTTCATAATTGACAGAGTTTAAAATCACTTTCAGTGACTCCAATCTTGCTTTTTGTTTGATATCTGAACGGATCACTGTCCATGGGGCATTGTGTGTATGCGTTTGTTTGATCATATGATATTTTGTATTTGTAAAATCATCCCATCTCTCTTGCGCTTGCATATCAATTTCACTTAGTTTCCACTGTCTGAGTGGATCAGTTTTTCTTCGATCAAATCTTCTTGCTTGCTCCTCTTTTGTCACACTATAATAAAGTTTTACCAAAATAGTGCCTTGTCGAGTAAGATCATCTTCAAATCCTGTAACACTTTGCATAAAATCTTCATATTCTTTTTTTGTACAAAAATCAAAAACAGATTCAACCATCGCTCTGTTGTACCAGCTTCTATCAAATAAAACTATCTCTCCACCATGTGGAAAATGTTGGATATATTTTTGGTAGAACCACTGTGATTTTTGTTGGTCTGTTGGTTTGCCTAAGGCTACGACTCTATAATGTTTCTCATCCATATATCGAATAACTCTTCGTATCGTTCCACCTTTTCCAGCAGCATCACGACCTTCAAATAATATGATCATTTTTTGATCATTTTTTTCTAAATGTTGTTGGAGTTTGATAAGCTCTGCTTGGTATGGTTTGAGGGCTTGTTCATCTTCTCTTTTTTTGATTGCTTTATGTGTACTTGTAGTATTTGCTTTTTCTTTTTTAAAGAGTTCTATTAGCTCATCTAGCGCTATATTTTCACCATCAATGTTAATCATGTCTTTCATATATTCTCCAGTATAATAATTATATATAACCATATTATAAGCAAATTACGATTAAATAACAGAGTAATTTGGATATAATAAATCAAAGTTAAAGGATACGAATGAATTGGGAAAATATCAAGCAGCAAATGATATCTTTTTTACAAGATGAAGTTTCTAAAATAGGCGTAGATAAAGTTGTAGTAGGGATCAGTGGTGGACTTGATTCTGCTATAGTAGCTGTACTTTGTAAAGAAGCTTTTAAAGCAAACTTTTCTGGTGTTATGATGCCATCTCATTTATCGAGTGATGCAAGCATCAAAGATGCCAAAGAGCTTTGCGAAAAATTTAATATATCTTATGAAGTAGTAGAAATAGCACCGATGGTACAAGGCTATTTTGATACAGTTAAAGATGCTACACCTTTACGAATCGGTAATTTAAGTGCACGAATGAGAATGTCAGTTTTGTATGATATAAGTGCAAGAGATGGATCGATAGTTGTGGGTACGAGTAACAAATCTGAGATATTATTGGGATATGGAACACTTTTTGGGGACACGGCCTGTGCTATCAATCCAATAGGTGAATTATATAAATCAGATGCTTTTGAATTTGCTAAATATTTAGGTGTGCCTGAGTCAATCATCACAAAAAAACCTAGTGCAGATTTATGGGAAGGTCAAAGTGATGAAGATGATCTAGGATACTCATATAAAACGATGGATGATGTTCTCAAACAATTAATCGATGAAAACAAAACAAAACAACAACTTATAGCCAAAGGTGTAGATGAAACACTTTTAAATATGCTAGAGTTAAGAGTAAAAGCAAATGCTTTTAAATCAAAAATGCCAACCATAGCAACAATAGAATTCTTATAAAAAGGAAATAATGATGGTTAAAACTGTAAAAAATGAAAGAACAATACCTTTTTTCAAATCAACAATAGATCAAAAAGAGATAGAGGCAGTTACAGCTGTACTGAATCAAGAAGTATTCTCTTCAAGTAAAGTAGAAGAGTTAGAAAAAGAGATAGGTGACTTTGTAGGAGCTACTTATACAGTTGCTACAAATAATGCTACAAATGCTTTACATCTAGCACTGAGTGCCATGGAGCTTAAAAGAGCAGATAAAGTGCTTATGAGTGTAAATTCATTTGTAAATCTTCCTGAAACAGTGAGACACTTTGATGCAGAGCCTGTATTTATCGATATCGAACAAAATGGTTTCAATATCGATATCGATAAACTTGAAGAGTATTTAGAAGAAAACAACTCAAAAAAATTACGAGCGTTGATGATCACATTTGTAGCTGGTGGGATTCCTGATCTTGATAGAATTTATGCTATTGCTAAAAAATATGATTTGATCGTTATCGAAGATGCTACAAGTGCTTTGGGTGCGTTGTATAAAGATGAGATGGTAGGATCACTTGAAGCTGATATGACTATATTTTCTACAAACTACTCAAATAGTAAAACAGCTATTAGTAGAGGCGGAATTATTGTTACAGATAATGAAGACTTTGCAAATCGTGCAAAACTTTTACGAACACATGCGATAAACAGTAGTTTTGATGAGTTTGGAAATATAGACTATATTTATGATGTAGTTGATATCGGATATAAGTATGATATGACAGAACTCGAAGCTGCTTTTAATCTTGCTCAATTTTATAAAACAAATAGTTTTTGTGAAAGAAGACAAGAGATAGCTGCGATTTACAACGAAGAGTTAGCAGACCTCAAGCATGTTTCTTTACCTCCTTTTGACGAAGAACATATTTTTAGTCAATATATCATCAAAGTAACGAAAAATAGAGATGGATTTGCACGAGCTTTAAAAGAGCAGGGTGTTTCTACTGGATTGCATTATA
Source organism: Arcobacteraceae bacterium (assembly GCA_049650525.1). GTDB lineage: Bacteria > Campylobacterota > Campylobacteria > Campylobacterales > Arcobacteraceae > JAIOSF01. Next base: position 1,599 of record JBASAI010000035.1, on the reverse strand, counting down.
TTCCGTTACATTTATTGACTTACTATAAAAAGAAATATAAACTCAAAATCACTACATTTGGAAATGCTTTGACTACTTATGGTCAAATTTTATCATTGCCTATTTATCCATCTATGAGTGATGAAGATGTTTTGTATGTTTGTAACAACATCAAAAAAATAGCAAAACAATGGATCTAATAGGGTGAATAACTCTTTAGTGACATGGATCGAGCAGTATCTGTTCTTTCCAAATTTTTTTCAAAAACTTATCAGTATTCTTCTCTTACCACTTACTTTATTCTACTGTATCATCACCACTTTTAAAAGAGTTTCAAAGAAACCGATCTATTATGGGATCCCTGTGATAAGTGTGGGGAATCTTTTGGTTGGGGGGACTGGAAAAACACCTGTGACTATTGCACTGGCGAAAAAGTATGATGAGGTGGCTATCGTTTTGCGAGGATATGGACGAGCCTCAAAAGGTCTTTTTGTTATCTCTCGAAATGGAATGATTTTAGAAGATGTAAACACGAGTGGAGATGAAGCGATGCTCTTAGCAAACTCACTTCCAAATGCTACGGTCATAGTCTGTGAAGATAGAACAAAAGCGATCATAAAAGCAAAAGAGTTAGGGTGTAAAATCGTTTTTTTAGACGATGGATATGGAAAACATGAGATTTACAAATATGATCTACTCCTTCGTCCAAAAAAAGAACCTACAAATATATTTTGCCTTCCAAGCGGTGGGTATCGTGACACAAAGATGATGTACTCTTTTGCTGATTGTGTTCTTAAAGAAGATGTTGATTTTAAACGAGAAGTAAGCATCAAAAATAGTGATGGAAAAAAGATAGAAACTTTACCTCAAAATACACTTTTGCTCACTGCGATCTCTAAACCATATCGACTTTTGGAATATCTTCCAAAGAATATAAAGATGATAAGTTTTCCAGATCATTATACTTTTACTCAAAAAGATATCGATGAGGTGATGAAAAGGTATCCGAACTTTAGTATCATAACTACTGCAAAAGATATGGTGAAGATACAACAGTTAGAACTCTCTGCACCTCTTTATCTTATGGATTTAGAAGTTGTGATAGAGTATGCAATCCTAAAAAAAGTAGATCAATACATTAAAAAATCATCTTAAATACAAAAAATAATTTATTCTAGCACTTATATAGCAACTTTAATGTAGTATAATAGTTTACATAAAATACTAAAATAGGAAAGTTACTATGAAAATTATTATTAGAAATACGAACGGAGAGATCCGAGAGCAAGAAGTTACAGAAAATATGAATATAACACCTACACAAGGTGAACATATCTATTTCACTGGTGTTCAAGCATATACATTTAAACTTACTAATGATAACGATAGCATGGATATTTTTTTTATGACAAATGATGGTGAACGAATTAATGTTATTTTAAATGATATTGCAGATTTTATCCAACAAAATGATCCATTAGATGCATTTAGTGTAGATACAATTTTTGGTGTATCAACAAACACAGAAGGTGATAAACAAATAGATGAAGCTCTAAATAATAAAGAGTTTGAAAGTGGAGAGATCATCGAAGCTTTAAAAGAAGCATTGTCTTTAGATGG
>JBASAI010000034.1:0-3979 GCA_049650525.1 Arcobacteraceae bacterium | reverse complement strand
CAGCAGCTAGCAGAACTGATGCAGGAGTTCATGCGCAAGGACAAGTAGTAAAAATCACTATTCCCTTAGATATAAAATCAGAAAAACTACAGCTAGGGATGAATTCACTATTGCCTGATGATATTCGTATTTTAGACTGCACTGCTTGTTCTGCTACATTTAATCCAAATAGAGATAGTACGAGTAAAGAGTATCATTATTACTTTTGCACAGATAAAGTCTTTAATCCGATGTTTAATGATGTTGTTACCCATATACCTTTGAGTAAAACAATAGAAAATAACATGAAGCTTGATATATCGTTGATGAAAAAAGCAAGTAAACTTTTTATCGGTGAACATGATTTCTATAGTTTTGCAAAACGGGATATGGAGATGCAATCAACATTTCGTACTATTTTGAATTGTGAGATTATAGAAGTAGCCAATGGTGTCTTTGGAAATAACACTTATTATCTCAAAATTGTAGGGAAAGGCTTTTTGACACATATGGTACGGTATATCACTGGTGCTTTATTTGCATTAGGTAGAGATAAACTAAATATGGCTGATGTTAAAGATGCGATTATAAATCATAAAGAGATAAAGCTTACTGCTAAAGCTCAGTCAAATGGGCTTCATTTGATGAATATTTGTTATAATACTTAAGGATTATATAGATGCAACACTTACTAATACAAGAATTATATTATAAATATAAAAACTCTACTTTGCCTATTTTTGATAATCTATCCATCGAATTTGAAGAAGGCTGGAGTTGTATAGTTGGTGCAAATGGTTCTGGAAAAAGTACTCTTTTACAACTTATTTCAAAAGAGATTATACTTGAGGAAGGAAGTATCAAAGGTAATGATTTAACTCATTATTGTACTCAAAGTACACAGTACCCACCTGATACCCTTGAAGACTTTATGCTAACATTTAATAGTAAATCATTTAAAATACGAAACCTTTTAAATATAAAAGATGAGTGGCTTTACAGATGGGATGATTTATCTTGTGGTGAGAAAAAAAGAATACAACTAGCTGTTGCACTTTTTGAAGAACCTGATATTTTACTTGTAGATGAGCCAACAAATCATCTTGATGCGAAAAGTAAAGATATCGTTTTAAAAGCTTTAAAAAGTTTTAAGGGTATCGGTATACTTGTTAGCCATGATAGAGAACTTTTGGATAGTTTATCAACATCAACTTATATACTTAAAAATCGAAATATAATGGTATTTAAAACTACCTATACAAATGCGATTTCTGAATATAATACAAATACAGAATATTTAGAAAAAAACCAAGAAAAGCAAAATCAAGAACTCAAAAAGTTAAAAAAATCTATACAAAATCAACATGAAAAAGTAAGCCAATCTAAAAAAAGAATGTCAAAAAAAGATTTAGGGAAAAATGATAAAAATAGCAAAACTAAAATTGATTTAGCTAGATTTACAGGAAAAGATAAAAATGATGGGCAAGAGTTAGCAAAACTAAAATCAAAACAAAGTAAACTAATATCAAATGCTGTTACCACTGATAAAACATATGCATTGGGTATAGAATTTAACACAACTAAATATACAAATATTTTTCCTATCGTAATTGAAAATAAAACTTTAGAGCTCTCAGAAACAAAGAGATTATCCTACCGAGACCTTAGCGTAAATAGATATGATAAAATTGGTATTATTGGTGAAAACGGTTCAGGAAAAACGAGTTTTTTAAATGATATGTTATCTAAAGCTGATTTCAAAAACGAATGTTTATATATTCCACAAGAGATATCAGAAGAAGAAAGTAAAAATCTATTTGATGAGATAAATAACTTACCAAATGAAGAAAAAGGTGAAGTCTACACTATCATTAGACAACTTTCCTCAGACCCAATAAAACTGCAAGATAGTTTTATGCCAAGTCCTGGTGAAATAAGAAAACTGATGATTGCAAAAGGGCTTTTAAATAGTCCCTCGTTGATTATCCTTGATGAGCCAACCAATCATATGGATTTGAATTCTATTGTATGTTTAGAGATCGCTTTAAAGCAATATAATGGAACAATGATTATAATTAGTCATGATAAAACTTTTCTAAAAAATGTGGTAAATGATATTTGGGAATTTAAACAAGAAAATGAGGATTTATACACAATTATCCATTAGGTTAGAATTATTAAAATTCATACTTTTTGTCTAAATTCAAACTAAAACTATAAGCTTTCTACCCTATTTCGTCCATTTTCTTTTGCTTTATAGAGAGCTTTATCACATCTTTTAAATATAGTTTCCAAAGTATCATTTTCTTTAAATTGTGTTACTCCAAAACTTGCGGTAATTTTACCAGCTGTTTTATGACTATTTTGCTCTATTTTACCTTTGATATGTTCTGCAACAATTTTAGCATCATCTACAATCGTATTTTTAAATAGTATCACAAACTCTTCTCCACCCCATCGAGCAAAGGTATCTGTCTCTCGTATATTATTCTGAACAGTTTGTGCCATCTCTATTAATACTTCATCCCCTATAAGATGACCATAGGTATCATTAAAGTTTTTAAATTTATCAATATCTATGATTGCTATACTTAATGGAGTTTTGTATCTTTGAGTATTTTTCATCTCCATTGTAAATATTTCATCAAATTTATTTCTATTGTAAACTTGTGTCAATCCATCTATGTATGCTTTGTGTTCAGTTTTTACTTGATACTCTTTTAGTTTTGTAATATCTGATAATGATACAATATAATCATCATGATTTTTTGATTTTGATATATTGATTTGATATGCTTTTGGCTGAATCTTTTCATTTAATATTGCTACTACTCTATCTTTCTCTGGGGTTCTATTTATAAGCGATATAAAGTCTTCGTTTTCTGATAATAACTCTTTTGACAAATAACCATCCATGGGTATAAATATATCTATAAAGTGATGATTATAATTATCATTAAATTGATTTGAACTTGCTATATGTAAGAGTTCATTAAACTTATTGTTTGTATATTTCACATCTTTGAAATCTGTAATAATGATAATATTATCATTATTGTCTAAAACATCTTCCAATAAATTATGTTGCACATTTATTTTATGATTTATAAGTACCTGTTTTGCTAACAAAAATATTATTAAAAGAGAAGTTAAAAGAGAGATTATTCTCACCATTAATCTATTGAATAGTGCATTTTCAATAATTTTATTTTCATCATATGACACAATCCAAGCAACAACTTTATTTGATAAGTTGTGTACAGGTATAAATGTTACGACATCTATGTGTCCATTATAACTTACATAAGTTGCGAAACTTTTACATAATGATATTTTTTCTTTTATATCTTCTTTTATTGGAGAAAGTCTTATTTTATTTTCTACTATACATTTTTGCACGGTATGCATAGAATTAATATTAAGCATATAGTTTTCAGATTCAGCACTTTGTTCATACTTAATAACTAAATCATCTCTTTTCCAAGTGTTAGGAATAAATATATCTTTATTCACCAAAAAATGACTATGTATTTTACTCACATTATTGAGATACCATTGTAAATTTTCACTTGTAAATGATATCTCCATAGCACCTATATATTTTTCATCTTTATTAAATATAGGAAATATATTTCTAAAACCATGTGCTGTTCTACCTTGTGTAAATCCTCTTATTGGTTTGTGTGTAATACTTGTGTATTTAAAATCATCTCGAATATCAGTTATATTATCTCCAAATTTACTAGGCTTATGAACTCTTAAAAATGAAACATTATCTTTAAATACAAATTGTAGTTGTAAAACACCTTGTTTTTGAGCCGTTTTATATTGTTCAGTAAGCTGAATCATTAATTTTTCTCTATTAATCTTTTGTATATTTTCATTTTGATTATATGAGTTTTCTAATAATTCTACTAAATCAGTGTTTCTTAATACTGATTGAGAAATAGCATAAGAGATATGTTTTTGAGTCTCTAAAAGAATATTATAGTGTGTTTTT
>JBASAI010000033.1:0-3329 GCA_049650525.1 Arcobacteraceae bacterium | reverse complement strand
GCTTTATTCAAAAAATATATTGATGATGTATATGGATTTGCATATGCAAATGGTTTGTTATGCCAAGGTGATGGGCGAACAAGAAGTGATTTAAGTAAAAAATATGGTTCTGGTGGATTAAAGGATGGTGCTAAATATTTGATTTCTTCAACTTGGAATGCTCCAGAAGATGCTTTTAATGATGAAAATCAATTTTTTGATGGTAAAAATCTTGATGAAGTACTAATAGGAATACATAAAACTTATCAATTTTTTGGTATGGAAGCACTTCCCTCATTTGGAATGTATAATATATTTAAAGAAGACACTATAAGTGATGATATTACAGTGTTTAAAAAACATGTTGAAAATATATTTTAAAATAAAATTATAATAAAAGAAATTTATAATGTCAAAAATAACAATAGTAGCAAAAATTACAATTAAAGAAAAGTTTATAAGTGAAGTTTATCCTTTATTGATAAATTTACATAATAGTACCCTAAAGAATGATCATGGATTTGTTCAATATGATTTACACAAAGATTTGGATGATAAAAATAGTTTTGTTTTTATCGAAACATGGGAAAATAATGAATTTTTAGAGATACATATGAAAAAAGAACACTTTAAAATATTTTTGAAGAATACTGAAAATAAACTAGATAATTTAGTTATTACTAAATTAGAAAAAATATAAAATGTTATTACTTATGAAAAGAATAGTATATAATGTATTTAAATATTTATTAGGAATATTATTTGTATTAGGCGGTATTGCACATTTTACAAAAACAGAGTTTTATGTAAAGGCAATGCCAGATTATTTACCATTTCATGAATTTATTGTTTATGCAAGTGGTGTATTAGAAGTTGTATTAGGTGTATTATTGCTGATAAAAAAAACTACTCGAAAAGCAGCTATAGGAATAATAATACTTTTAATAGCTGTTTTCCCTGCAAATATAAATATGTATTTAAACTATGTTGACTTTCCAGGTATGACTGAAACTGAGTTTTTAATCAGATTACCAATACAATTAATAATTATAGCTTGGGCTTATATTTATGCTACAAAAAAGGATTAATGATGAGTATTTATGATTTAACTGTAAAAGATATTGATGGAAATGATATATCAATGTCAAAATATCAAGGTAAAACATTATTAATTGTAAATGTAGCTAGTAAATGTGGATTTACAAATCAATATGAAGGTTTAGAAGAACTGTATGAAACTTATAAAGATAAAGATTTTATGGTATTAGGTTTTCCTTCAAATGAGTTTTCAAATCAAGAACCAGGAAATGAAGAAGAAATAAAAAGTTTTTGTTCTTTAACTTATGATGTTAAATTTGATATGTTTTCAAAAATTGAAGTAAATGGTGAAAATGAATCTCCATTATTCAAATATTTAAAAGAACAACAAAGTGGTGTATTAGGAAGTAAGAAAATAAAATGGAATTTTACAAAATTCTTAGTTAATAAAAATGGTGTAGTTGTAGATAGATATGCTTCAATTACAAAACCACTTTCATTAAAAAAAGATATTGAAAAAATATTATAAATAAAATTTGGGAGAAAATAAAATGTCTATACAATCAATTAATCCATATAACAATGAGATATTAGCTACTTTTGAAGAAATGTCACAAGAACAAATTAATAATAAAATTACTAAAGCGAATGAAGCTTACAAATTATGGAAAAATACATCTTTTGAAGATAGAGCTACTATTCTTAAACAAGCTGCTGAGTTATTTAGGGATAGAAAAGAAGCTTTAGCAATGTTAATGGCTAAAGAGATGGGTAAAAAAATTGAACATGGATCTGCAGAAATTGATTTAGTTTCTGAAATCTTTGATTATTATGCAGAAGAAGGTGAAAAATTATTGGCACCTACAAAATTAGTAACAAAAGATGGTGAAGGTACAATGATTAGCCAACCTGTTGGTATTATATTTGGTATTCAACCTTGGAATTTTCCATTTTATCAACCAGCTAGAGGTACTGCACCAAATTTGATGGCAGGAAATGTAGTGATCACTAAACATGCTTCAAATGTACAACAATCTGCTGCCGCATTTGAACAAATTATGCTTGATGCAGGAGCACCTGAAGGTGTTTATACTAATATTGTTGTTTCTGGGAAAAATGCAGGAACAGTAATTGATGATGATAGAGTGCAAGGTGTTTCATTTACAGGTAGTAATGTAGCTGGATCTAAAGTTGCAGAACAAGCAGGTAGAAATGTTAAAAAAACTGTTCTTGAACTTGGAGGAGTTGATCCTTTTATTGTACTTGAAGATGCAGATATAGAAAAAACAGCTGATTATTTAGCCGTAACTAAAATGTTGGGTAGTGGGCAAATTTGTATTTCTCCGAAGCGTATTATTTTACTTGAGTCTATTTCAGAAAAATTCTTGAGTAGACTTAAAGAAAAACTAGGAAACCTTGAAGCAGGAGATCCTAGTGTAGAAGGTGAACACTATGGTCCATTATGTAATGAAAAAGCAGCGATTGATGTAGAAAATCAAATTAAAAAATCTGTTGAAGGTGGGGCTACATTATTTCTTGGAGGTGAGAGAAATAAGGCATTTATATCTCCAACTATTTTAACAAATATACCAAAAGGTGTTCCTGCATCTGATGAAGAGATATTTGGACCTGTTGCTAATATATTTATTGTAAAAGATGAAGAAGAAGCTATTGAAGTAGCTAATAATAGTTTATTTGGTCTTGGAAGTTCAGTATATACAAGTAATGAAGAGAGAGGTTTAAGAGTTGCTCAAAAACTTGAAGCTGGAACTGCTTTCGTAAATCAAATGTCATGGACATATTCAAGTATGCCTATGGGTGGTGTTAAGAAATCTGGATATGGTCGTGAATTAGGTCATCTAGGTATTAAAGAGTTTGTAAACGAAAAACTTATTCGTGTATTTTAAAATATGGGGAGAGTAATTAATCTGTGTCAGCCATCTAGTAATTCATAAAATTGTATCATAAATTTAATGTTTTATCTAATCTTCCCTCAAAGTGGATTGAGAGATTGTTTAGCTTCAATTTCTCGTTACCATTGGACAGTTTTTAGTGATATTTTGAATCCCTATAAAGAATAGTTTTATTCAGAGTTCCAAATTATCAATGAACTAATTCAATAATAATTGTTTAAATTTTCAAATATAATCATACATGGAGGATAAAGGCCAATAGAATACTCAAACTTGCCTTCTCTTGTATTGAAATAAATAAATCTTTTTTAAGGGAAAGAATTGCAAATATTTATATGGAAGTGATTTAACCTCTGCAAATTATTCAGAAATACTTAGTATCTCAGCTTTTCCATTGAT
>JBASAI010000032.1:0-4925 GCA_049650525.1 Arcobacteraceae bacterium | reverse complement strand
AAAACCATGGATCCTAACCACTAGACGATGGGGCCAAAAAAATAATAATGGTGGTCGATAAAAGACTCGAACTTTTGACATCTACCTTGTAAGGGTAGCGCTCTACCAACTGAGCTAATCGACCGATTGTATAAATAACATTAACAAAAAATGGTGACTCGTGTTGGATTCGAACCAACGGCCACCTCCTTAAAAGGGAGATGCTCTACCGGCTGAGCTAACAAGTCATCGTTTGTTAAGTGGGTGGAATTATAATAAAATAATGATTAGATGTCAAGAGTTTTTTAAAAGAATTTCAAAATTTATCTTTAAAGCCGTTTTTGCTGTTTGAATTTGTACCGCTTTTCTCTTTCCTTTAAAGTGAAATATATCGATTCTTTTATCTCCAAACTTAGAGATAACGCCGATAGCTACAGTACCTACAGGTTTATCTACTGTTCCACCATTTGGACCTGCAATACCACTTACTGCAATGGCATAATCAGCATCAAATTTTTTCAACACTCCATAAAGCATCTCTTCTATAACTTCACAACTCACTACTCCAAACTCAATCATGGTATTTTTTTTGACATCTAACTCTCGTTCTTTGATCTTATTTGAGTATGTAATAACAGCTCCATTAAAAATACTTGATGAACCTGAAATTTCTGTTATCATTGATGCAATAAGTCCCCCTGTACAACTTTCTGCTGTAGTGATGGTTTGTTTATTTTTTATAAGTTGATTTTGGAAGTTTATCATATCTTTTTGATTAAATATCTCATCATACATAGTAAAATCCTTTGTTATTTAAGTTTAAATCATATTTAGATATACTTTATCTAATTTTATATTATAGGACAATTATTAATATGGCTACAGAAACAAAAGATCAAATAGATTATAAAAGTACTTTACAACTACCAAAAACAAGTTTTCCAATGAGAGGAAGTCTTCCTCATAATGAACCAAAGCAGTATAAACTTTGGGATGATGAAAAAGTTTATGACAAAATGAAAGCAAATAGAAAAGAGTGTGAAAGCTTTACTTTACACGATGGACCTCCTTATGCAAATGGAAATATTCATATTGGGCATGCTCTAAACAAGGTACTCAAAGATATCATTATCAAATATCACTATTTTGATGGAAAATCTGTCCGATTTACTCCAGGTTGGGATTGTCATGGTTTACCAATTGAGCAAAAAGTTGAAGAAAAAATTGGTGGTAAAAAGAAAAAAGAGTTACCAAAAAGTAAATTAAGACAACTCTGTCGGGATCATGCAACTAAATTTGTAGATATTCAAAGAGATGAATTTAAAACTTTAGGTGTTATTGCTGATTGGGAAAAACCATATTTAACTATGGATTTTAGATTTGAAGCAAATATTTATCGAGAATTGATTGCTATATCAAAAAAAGGTCTTTTAATCCAACGATCTAAACCCGTATATTGGTCATGGGCTGCTCAAACAGCATTGGCTGAAGCAGAAGTGGAATATGAAGATAAAGTTTCACCCTCTGTATTTGTGGCGTTTAAATTAGAAGCAATTGATGCGAGTGTGATTATCTGGACAACAACTCCTTGGACATTGCCTGCAAATACTGGTATTTCACTTAATGGTGAAGAAGAATATGTTTTAACATCAGATGGTTTTGTAGTTGCTAAAAAACTGTATGGAACACTGATAGCTGATGAAGTTATCAAAGGTGAGATTGTAAAAGATATCGATCCAAATACATTAGAAAATACAGATGCAATCAATCCTGTAAATGGAAGAAAATCTAAAATTGTACTAGGTGACCATGTTATGATGGATGCAGGTACAGGAGCAGTTCATACAGCACCAGGACATGGTGAGGATGATTATAAAATCGGTTTAAAATATGGACTAGAAGTTCTTATGCCAGTAGGTGCAAATGGAGCGTACGATAATACAATTGTAAGAGAAAAACTTCTTCCAAATGCTGAAGAGTTTTTAAATATGAATGTATTTAAAGCAAATGAACCAATTATGGAACTCTTAGGAGATGCACTTTTAAAAAGAGTTGATATTACTCACTCATATCCACACTGTTGGAGAACACATAAGCCAGTTATTTTTAGAGCAACTAAACAATGGTTTATCTCAATGGATGAACCATATGGCGAAAATCAAAAAACGCTAAGAGAAAATGCTTTAGAAGCAATTGAAAATGTGAAGTTCTATCCAGAGCACGGTAAAAATAGATTAAAAACTATGATCGAAGGTCGTCCTGATTGGTGTATTTCACGACAAAGAGATTGGGGAGTTCCTATTGCATTTTTTAGAAACAAACTTACAGATGAGATTGTTTATGATGAAGAAGTTTTAAACTATGTAGCAAAAATATTTGAAACAAAAGGTGCTGATGCCTGGTATGATATGGAGATCAAAGATCTACTCAATCCAGAAAGCAAACTCAATCCTGATGATTTAGAAAAAACTATGGATATTTTAGATGTGTGGTTTGATAGTGGATCAACTCAAAATGCAGTTTTAAGAAGTGGAAACTATGATGCGGGAACTTATCCTGCTGATATGTACCTTGAAGGAAGTGACCAACATAGAGGTTGGTTCCAATCTTCACTTTTAACTTCACTTGCTTCAAATGAGATAGCACCTTATAAATCTATCCTTACACATGGATTTACTGTGGATGCTAAGGGTGAAAAGATGTCAAAATCTAAGGGGAATGTGATGGCTCCTGATAAAGTTTTAAAAGAGTATGGGAGTGAGATTTTAAGAATGTGGGTTGCTATGAGTGATTATCAATCTGATCTAAAAATCTCTGATGGTATTTTAAAACAGATGGCAGAACAGTATAGAAAGATTAGAAATACTGGTAAAATTTTACTTGGAAATGTTAATGAGTTAGAAGAGATTGTATCTTTAGATAAAATGTCTGTGACTGATCTTTGGATTTTAGACAAAGCACAAAAAGTGTTTTTAGAAGTTGATCTTGCCTTTAAAGAAAACGATTATTCAAGAGGGTTAAATAGATTAAATCACTTTTTAGTTGCAGAATTATCAAACATCTATATTGATATCTGTAAAGATAAAATGTATTGTGATGGCAAAAACTCTACTACTCGTATGGCATCACAAAGTGCAATGGCAATGATCGCTAAAACATTTTTAACTACACTTGCACCTGTTTTAACATACACTATGAATGAGTTAGTGCAGTATGCTCCGAAAGTGATCACTGATGGTGTAGATTCTATTTTTGATATGCCTAAATATAAATTACCAGAAATTGAACTTAGTCTTAATGAAGAGCATTTATTAAATGCCAAAAGTAAATTCGCAGAAATAAAAGATAAACTTAACAAAGACAAAGTGATCAAATCTACACTAGAACTTGTAATTTATACAAATAGTGAAGAGATACTTGCTTTAGATTCTACGATTGCAGAAGATTGGTTTGTTGTTTCTAAAGTGATCAAACACAAAGAAGACAATGCTCTTGGTAGTTTTGAAGTTGATGGAAAACTATTTGAAGTTTATAATGCAAGTAAACACAAGTGTCCAAGATGTTGGAAATATCGAGCTGATGATGAAGATGCTTTATGTAAAAGATGTGATGAAGTGGTAAACTAATGAGTGAACCTGTAAGTCTCACTTTTATATTTCAAACAATAGGAGTGGTATTATTATGTACTGCTTTTGCTGTTGTATTGGTTAAATATCAAACTACAAAAATAAAGGAAGATTAATATGAGTATGCCATTTACTGATGAAGATTTACTGACACCTGTAAGTAGTATCATCACAACAAAAATTGCTCCAATGTTAGCAAAAGATGGTGGAGCGATTGAGCTATTGACAATAAAAAACTCTAAAGTATATGTTCAACTTAAAGGAGCTTGTGTAGGGTGTTCTGCTAGTAGTAGTACTTTGAAGTTTGTTGTAGAAAAAGAGTTAAAAGCAGCGATACATCCAGAACTAGAGATCATAAATGTACCAGCTGGTATGGAAGAACAGATGATTAATGGATAATATAGCTGTTTTACTACAAGATGGGCATTCTTATTTTACTGCATGTGAATATGATAAAGCTTTATTTATCTATTCACAAGCAGTAGCGTTAGAGCCTGATAATGTAGAGTATCAATTGTATTGTCTTTTTTGTGACCTAGGCTATGAGAGTGATGAAAAAGCACAAAGCTTATTTGATTATTTTATCATTGCTAAAGATGAAGATTTTTCAAATGCTGTTACATATGTACAAGATGTAATCAAAGCGTATGATGGGGATAACACTAAAATGATGGGATTACTCAAAGATATCTCAACTACTAGTGTAGAATCACTCAATGCGATTGAATATAAAGATTTTATGAATCTTGTTGAAACTAGGGGTTCTTTTAAAGAAGCATATCAAGATATTATGTTTAGTACAAAAGTAGCTATCACTTCAAAAGATGATTTAATTGATTTTATAGATAAACTTATCGAAAATAATTTTGATAAAACAGCATACAGTTATCTAGATGGTTTTAATGAATTTTTTTCATATGATGAGGATCTGACTAAATTGTATGAAAGATTAGGGAAAAAAACAAGTGACAATAAACTACAACAATAAAATATATACAAATAATTCTCAAAAAGCAAATGAGAAAACAATATTTGTAGTATCTCATCATAATGAACAATATATTCAACAAGCGAAAGAGAATGGCTGTACTCAATTTGTAAACTCAAGTGACTTAAAAAAACATTTTGACTTCTCTTCTATAAAAATCATAGGAATTACAGGTACCAATGGAAAAACTACAACAGCTGGTGCTATTTATTCTATTCTTTTAGATTTGGGATATAAAGTTGCGATGCAAGGTACTCGTGGATTTTTTGTAAATGATCAAAGAGTTGAAGAGTATTCTTTGACTACTCCTATACAGTTAGGAAATTTTGGAC
>JBASAI010000031.1:0-15851 GCA_049650525.1 Arcobacteraceae bacterium | reverse complement strand
GAAACAGTCTTAATAGCAGTAAATCTACCATAAGAACCTACTTGTAAACTATTTGAAGTTGTTGAGTCACTATATCTATATTTTTTATTTAATACTTTTGTAATTTCTCCATATCTATAACTGATTTTTTCTCTGTTTGATATAGCTAAATTTTGAAGAAATTCTTGAAAAGTATCTGATACATTCATACTTTAACCCTCACTTTACCACTCAATAAATCGTTCATAAGACCTTTTTTTAACTCTTTTAGTTTAGCTAGATTTGTCTGTTCTGTTTCGATTTTTTTATCTTGAGTGGTTAGGATTTTGGCGATTTGTTTTTGTTCTTCCATATCCAAAGGGCAAGGTAAAACAAGTTTCGCAAAAGATGATTTATTTACAATTGGTACAGCTTGTAAACCTGCTTCAACATTAAGTTGTCTTTGTAAAAATTGACTCATTGCATAAAAAATAAATTCTGAAAAATACTTTTTATCACATACCAAAGCATTGATTTGTTGATTTGTACAACATTGTTTTACAGCAAGTGCAATTTTCCCGATTGTTGAACCGATACATACCGTTAAGATAGAATCTTTTGGTATCTCTCTTGAATAATTTAATCCATCTTTTGATACTGTTTTTTCAGTTTTAGTAATATGTTTTTGTCCTACGAAATCAACAGGACCAATAAACGGGATATTTCCATTGTAATAGTCTTCATTATCTGTTGATGGTGTATTACCTGTAATAACATTCCCAATCTTCTCCAAACTCACAACCTCCCACTCATCAGGGATAAGTCCTAATTCACTCTTTTTATATGTATGAGTTGCGATTGAGCGGATTTGACCGTTTTGGTCTATGCCGTTGGTTAGTAGCTCTTGCATCAGGGCGGTTTTGATATTTTTTTCTTTTTCGATGAGACGATTTGTGGCTTCTATGCTTTTATCAAGTGTTGAGAGGATTTTGGCAATTTTTTCTTGTTCTTTTTTTGGTGGTAATAATAAATCTAATGAAACTAAGCTTTCCTGATTAATATTTGAATTTGCACTAACGGTACTTTTTTGTAAAAGTCGTTGTCTAAAAAGCTCATCATGAAAACAATATTTTGAATACTCAACATCAAAAGTCATATCGTTTGAACGAAATCTAATTATAAATCCACTGTAAATAGTATTATGAATATTTTCTTTAACTACAGAAGTCAATCCTACTCCACTTGGTTTGACAGATGAACGAATAAATAAAATATCACCTTTATTTAGATTATAATTTTTTAGTTCTACATCTGTTGCATTTACTAAATCAAAATCACTCTGCTCAATTTCCCAGTGTCCAAATACATCTTGCAAGTTAATAAATGGCATGCCAAATCCAAAATCTTCTTTAGATTTATTAACACCATTTTTAAAACTACCAACATCACCCAATTGAATTACTTCCCAACCATCAGGTACTCGCATCATCTCACTCATAGATAACCAAGCTCACTAAGGTATGATTTCATCTCATTTGTTGCTTCGTCTCTCTCATTTTCTATCTCTACTAAACTCACTTGATATTTATCCCATAGGTTTTCTAGTGTTTTGATGATAGTTTGTTTTTTCTCACTTAGGTATCGGTTGGCGATGTTGGTGGTGTCTAGTTCTAGTTGTGTGATGACTAGCTCTTTGATGTTTGGGTTATTCTCAAATAGATTATCTTTTTGCTCTTGTATTTTTTCTCTTACAACTATTTTGTCATTTTCCTCTTTTGCACTTTTTAGTTTTTTAAAAAGTTCTAAAAGTTTAGTATGTAAGGCTAATTGTTCATCACTTAGGGAGTTTATAAAGGTTTCATTTGAAACTATGAAACTATCATTTAGTAGGTTGTAGTCATAGCCACTGTTTTTGAGTGATTTTATAGTAAACTTATTATCCACCCACCATGAAGCAAAGATACCTCGTACTTTAAAGCTATCTATTACCGTATCGTTTTCAAATGTTTTTGCTATTAGCTCATATCCACTATTATAAAGTGATGCTATATCGCTTTTTGGGTTGTCTATAAGTGTTTGATACTCCTCATACCATGACTTCACTTTTGAAAGTACACTTGCATCTGTATTTTTAAAAGCCTCACTATTTTCTACTAGTTCTCTTATACTTTGTTTCTCTTCTAAGTTTGGTAAAAAGCTGTAGTAGTTTTCATCTTTTTGCTCAAATAACATCTCTGAAGTTATACCATAGCTATTCATAAGCTTATCATTCCACTCGCGCTTTGGTACTCCACCTTTTAGGTGAGCTTTTACATCGTGAGGAGTTGGTGGAGGGGTATTGTCTACATATCTTCGTATGTTTAGATTGAAGTCCTCTTTTGCGATTGTTTCTAAATCCACAAGTTTCGAGTACTTTGGAAGTTCTAATCTATTTTGATATACAAAGTTTATCTTTTCTATATCTTCTGCACGAAGTAGGTTTTGATTTTTTCCCTCTTTGTACTCTGCATCTGCATTTATGAAAAGGATTTTGTTGTCTTTTTTTGCTTTGTTGATGATAATAAGTGATGCAGGTATCCCTGTACCATAAAAAAGTCCACTAGGTAAACCAATAACCGCTTCAAGAATATCTTTTTTGGCTATAAGCTCTTCTCTAAATTGCCCCTCAACACTTCCACGAAAAAGTACACCATGAGGCATAACAACACCCATCTTACCAGTTGATTTAAGTGACGCTATCATATGTTGTACAAACATATAGTCACCTTTTTTACCATTTTCAGGCATAAAGTGGGAAAATCTCTCTTTGTATTTTAGATTGGCTTTGTTGTAGTTTTGAGAAAATGGTGGATTTGCTATCACTCTATCAAACTGCATAAGTTGCCCATCTTTTGTATGAAGTGGTTCTTCTAGTGTGTCTTCATTTTTGATATCTGCATTTGTGATACCGTGAAGAATCATATTCATTTTACACATAGCCCAAGTAGTTGCTATAGCATCTTGACCATAGAGTGAAAAGTTATCAGAGTTGTATATCTCTTTGATATGCTCTTTTGCTTGTATGAGCATACCACCACTTCCTACTGTTGGGTCATAGATACTCATCCCTGGTTGTGGATCAAGTATTTTAGTCAATAGCGTTACTACACCACCAGGGGTATAAAACTCCCCTGCTTTTTTCCCTGCACTATCTGCAAAGTATTTGATAAGATACTCATAAGCAGCACCCAAAAGGTCTGGAAACTCAAAATCTTCATCTCTAAGTCTTATTTTGTCAAAGTGTTGGATGAGTTGGATGAGTTTACTATCACTTATTTTTGAGTTACCAACCTTTTTATTAAAATCAATGTACCCAAGTACATTTTCAAGTGAACTAAGGTTTGCCTCTTCTATACCTGAAAGTGCAACATTGAGAGATTCACCTAGATTTTTTTTGAGATGTCGTAAGGCTTGCCATCTTGCAGACTCAGGGATATTGAAAGTAAAACTGTGACTTTGTAAAAGTATATTTATTGTATCTTCATCATGCCCATCTTTTTTATAAGCTTCTTTTACTTTTGAATACTCTGCATCAAACTGATCCGAAAGTCTTTTTAAAAATAACATACCAAAGATGTATTCTTTGAATTCACTAGCTTCCATCTTCCCACGAAGAATATCTGCTGCACTAAAAAGGTGTTGTTCTAGTTGACTAAGCGTTAGTTTTTGCATTTAGTATTAATCCTACATTATTATTACAATTATTATATCTTTTTTATGGTTATGAGTGACTTCACTCAAATATCATACAAAATAGCTCATAAATTGACTTAAAACACAATACACCCTAAAACCGTCCCAATAGCCTCCCAAATATATCACCCAAATTGTCCCATTTTCAAGATATCACCATTTAAGATAGCGAGGTTGCCATTTGTCGCACAATTTTCTACGCAAATATATCCGATAAATGACCCCTCTATGATTGAGAAAAATGCATTTTGTTATCTCTAATTCACAATGTAACCATTTTGTTACTAAACTAATTTATACTTCTCAAATCAAACTTGTATAGACAAGCAAAAAGGAACAAATTGTTAGATACTAATTCAATTGAATCATTATATTATCAACTTTATAAATTAATTAAAAATAAAATTGAAAATAAAGAACTACAAGCTGGAGACAAGATTTCATCTGAAAATGAACTTGCAACTAAATATAATATAAATAGAAATACAGTGCGTCAATCATTGCAAAAACTTAAAGAAAAAGGGTTGATTTATTCTCAAAAAGGCAAAGGTAACTTTGTTGCAAATATAAAAATCTCATACAATATGACGAAAAAGAGTAATTATAGTACTCAAATATTAGATATAGGTTTTGAGCCATCATCAAAATTACTTGAATGTAAAATTATTGAAGCAGATGAAGATATAGCTAAAGAATTAAAAATAAGCGATGGTGATGATGTATTAATGATTAAAATTCTTAAGTATGTTGATAATACACCATTTGCAATATATACTAGTTTTTTTGATGGCAAACGATTTAAGGACTTGGCAGACTATATAAAAGACAATACATCTCTATATACGGTATTAAGTGAAAAATACAATGTGACAGCAACAAAACAAGACTGTTTTTTTGAAGCTACTTTACCAACAAAAGAAGAAGCACAGCTACTTATGATCCCTGAAAGTTTTCCACTTCTAGTATCAAATGTTCCCTCAATAGATCAAAATGGAAACTCAGTTGAGTGTGGGTATGCAAAATTTAGATCAGATCTAGCAAAAATAAAAATAAAATTACACTAAAGGAAAGTAGATGATAAATATGAAAAATGTAACTTTAGGATATAAGAAAGAAAAAATCCTAAAAGATATTAATTTACGAATAAAAGATGGAGAGTTCATAGGTATTATTGGTCCCTCAGGTGCAGGTAAATCTACACTATTAATGTCTTTAGTGGGTGGAATTAAGGTATTTAACGGAAAATTCAATATGTTAGATTATGAAATGTCTAATATTAAGAAAAAAGACCTTGTAAAACTTAGAGAACAAATCGGATTTGTATTTCAAGGATATTATTTAGTAGATCGATTAAGTGTTCTTGATAATGTAATCAGTGGAATGCTTAAAGATATTCCAATGCCACGAGCTGTCATTAAATATTATAAAGAAAAAGAACTAAAAAAAGCACAGGAGGTAATAGAGGTAGTAGATATTTCAAAACATGTAAAGAAAAGATGTGATGAGTTAAGTGGTGGACAAAGACAAAGAGTAGCGATAGCAAGAGCTTTGATTAGTGATCCGAAGATTATCTTAGCAGATGAACCCGTTTCTGCACTTGATGTTAAAAGTGCAAAAAAAGTAATGAATATACTTAAAAAGGTGAATAAATCTTTTGGAGTAACAGTAATGATGAACCTACATCATCTTGAATATGCAAAAGAGTATTGTGACAGAATTATCGGAGTGAACAACGGTAATATTGTCTTTGATGGGAAAAGCAGTGACTTGACTGATGAAATTATTGAGTCAATCTATAATACTACCTCTAAGTAGTTAATAAACATAAAATTTAAGGAAAATAAAATGAGAAAAAGTTTTTTAAAGAAAATTGCAATTGCTACAACAGTTCTTGGTTTAACAATATCAAGTTTAAGTGCAAATCAAAAAGAATGGCCAAAAGAGATTATTTTTGGTGTTATCCCTGTTGCTGGTACTTCTAGTATAGAAGCGATGTGGGGTGACATTGTAAAATATCTTGAAAAAACTCTTGAAGTTAAAGTTAATTTAAAAACAACAAGTGATTATACAGGTGTTATTACAGGTATGACTCATGGACATATTGATGCTGCATACATAGGTCCAAATGCATATGTTACAGCAAGAGAAAGAACAAATGTTGAAGCAATTGCCATGGAAGTTAATTATGAAGGTGTTCCTGGTTATCACGGTCTTATTTTAACTAGAAAAGATAGTGGCTTAAAAACATTAGAAGATCTTAAAGGTAAAGTCTGGGCATTTACTGATCCTCAATCTACAAGTGGTACTTTAGTGCCTACAATTTTATTTTCTAAAGAAGGTATTGATCCAGAGAAATACTTTTCAAAAGTTATTTACTCAGGTGGACACCAAGCATCTGTATTAGCACTTAAAGCAGGAAGAGTTGACGCAATATCAAATAATGATTTAGATTTTAATGCAGGTGTAGGTAAACAATGGGAAGAGGATGAATTTAATATTGTTTGGAAATCAGACTTAATTCCTGGTACTCCTATTGCAGTAAGAGGCGACTTACCATCATCATTAAAAGCAGCTATTAAAGGTGCTTTCTTATCATATGAATTTCCTAAAGATTCTCAATTACCAATGGCAGGATTTGCTAATGCGAAAGATTCATCTTATGATTCAACAAGAGAACTTGTTGAAGCTAAAAAAAAGATAAGTAAATAATAAATAACTCTCTATTTTTAATAGAGAGTTAAATTCATAAGGAAAAAACGATGAATAAACAGCAAGATTTTTTAGAACTTAAAAAATACTCTACACCATTCAAATTATATAAAATTATTTTAATAAGTGCTTTTTTAATAGTTTTTATTGCAAGTTGGAATGGCACGGAAATGAGCTTTATAGTACTTTTTGATGGTTGGCATCATATGATAGATTATCTTAGTGGTGTTCCAAATATTGAAAATAGTGCATTTTTCCCACCTACAACTAATATGAATAATATTGAAAAATATCTCTATTCTATGCTTGAAACAATAATGATGGCAATAGTTGCATTAGTTATTTCAGTATTGTTAGCATTTCCTATGTCCTTATTAGGTTCTAGAAATATAGTAGAACTTTTATTCCCAGGTAATAAAATTATTAATATCATCATAAAAAAAGTTATCTATGGAATTACTACTTTATTTGCAAATATTTTTAGAAGTGTAAATGAAATTATTTGGGCTTTAATTTTTGTAAGTGCAGTAGGACTAGGACCAATGGCAGGTATTTTGGCTTTAGCAATACATACTTCAGGGGTATTAACAAAGCTTTTAAGTGAAGGAATAGAATCAATTGATCCTGGACCTGTACACGCCTTAAACTCAAGTGGAGCAGGATTTATTAAAGTGCTTTTTTACGCGATCATGCCTCAGACTATGCCTCATTTTATATCAATGATATTGTATAGATTTGAAAGTGATGTCCGTGCAGCATCTGTATTGGGATTTGTTGGAGCTGGTGGAATAGGATTTTATTTATTTGATGCAATAAGATCATTTCAAAATGGAAATGTAACTATGATAATTATCATAATTGTAATCACAGTATGGGTTTTAGACAAAATGAGTGCATTAATTAGAAAAAGGTTTATTTAAAAATGAAACGTGAAGAGATAAATGATTTAGCACAATTAGTGCCAATTGATAAACTAGAAAAATTTTACAATAAAATTAATACAACATATAATGTAAAAATATTAACTAAACCAACAGAACAAACTATTATTGTTCCCGTAAAAGACCCTATTTCTGGTGGGAGCTTTTATGCAGGAGAAGTTTTAGTTACATCAACAATTGTACAAGTTGAACAAATGAAAGGCTGGTCTATGATTATGGATACAGATGAGAATCTATCATTATACACAGCTGTACTAGATGCTTGTTTTGAAGCAGATATTTTAAAAAATGAAATAATTGATTTGCTAACTGAAGCAAAAAATGAAAAAAATGAAAAAATAAAACATACAAATCAAAAAGTAAACTCAACAAGAGTCTCTTTTGATCTAATGTAAGGTAATAAAATGGAAACAGTAGATATAGAAAAATTAAATAGAGACAATTTCAAATCTTTGCAAAACAGTTTAAGTATGCCTGGAAATAGTGAAAATATTCAACCTTTATTTAATTCAAATTTATTAGCAGTTGCTAATACTTTGCTTTATTCTCAGGTAAGTTTTTACTATGAAGGAGAAGAAGAATTTGAATTAATTGAAGCAATAACAAATGCAAAAAAAGAAAGTATTGAAAATGCAGATTATATTTTTTGTGATGAATTAAATGAATTTTTATTTAATAAAGCAAAAATAGGAACATCAGAAGACCCTGAATATTCAGGAACATTTATCTTCAAATGTAAATCACATGATGGTTTAAAGGTAAAATTAAAAGGTCCAGGAATTAATAATGAAAAAGTAATTTCTTTACCAATTGATAAATCATTTATAGACTTTTTCAATGAAAAAAATTCTTATTATCCATTAGGAAATGAAGTTTTCTTTCTAAGCGATGAGGGTGAATTAATTGCACTTAGTAGAACGACAAAATTGGAGGTTATGTAGATATGGCTTATTATGCAATTAAAGGTGGTGAAGAGGCTATTAAAAACTCTTTGAATTTATATGGAGACATTACTGCTAAAGCTGAAGACTTAGAAGATAATAGTTTAATAGAAGGATTGACTTTTTCTATTGATAGAGTTATGAGTGAGGGTTCTTTATATTCTAAAAAACTAGCAGCACGAGCAATTAAAAGAAGTGCAGGAGATTTATTAAATGCATCATTTTTTTTAAGAGCTCATAGATCTTCTTGTCAAAGAATTGGTACATCTAAAACTATTGATGTAAATGACATGAGACTAAGTAGAAGAATATCTTCTGCATTTAAAGATATAGAAGGTGGTCAATTATTAGGACCTTCAAATGATTATGAGATTAAGTTATTAGTTGATTTAAAAAATGAGGATCTAGATATTGAAGAGTATTCTAATAAAGATTGTGTCATCAAATCTGCCCTTACCCCTTTAAGAGATGACAACTTAATCAAAACACTTCCAAAAGAGGAAACTATTTGGGATATCACAAGAAATTATCCTTCATCTCCATATCCAAGATCAGCAGTTCTTCAAGTTATGAGTAGAGCTGAGACAGGTTCACTTTTATGTGTAGGCTACACAACAATGAGAGGTTATGGTGATATTCATCCAACTATTGGAGATCTTAGAGTAGGTGAACTTGATATAGAATTTACACATCCATTTACTAAAAAAGATGTAAAAATCGGCACTATTGAAGCTACTGCTGTTGAATGTGTTGGTACTTTTAATCAAGATGAAGAGGGAGAGACAAAGTTAACTACTGGATTTGGATTTAGTTTTGGAAAAAATGAAACAAAAGCGATCTCTATGTCTATGATTGATCTATCTTTATACAATACTCATTATTCAGTTGGTGGAGAACATATTATTGCAGCTGATTTTGACATGATTATGCACCACCTTGATGGTATAGAATCATTTGGCATGACAAATCACTTTAAACTGCCGCATTATGTTACATTTCAAACTGATTATCAGATTTTTAAATCTGCACAAAAATACTCAAATGATAAAAAAGAGGAAGAGATCAAAAGTAATACAGGAGCTGCAAAATGAGATATGCATTTTTAGATGAAGAAGCAAAAAAAGAAATTCGAAGATCAATTTTAAAAGCTATTGCAATTCCTGGATATATTGTAGGATTTGCATCAAGAGAAGTACCAGTTGCAAGGGGATGGGGAACAGGTGGACTCCAAGTAACTCTTGCCATTATTAATGAAGAAGATACTTTAAAAGTTATCGATCAAGGATGTGATGGGTCAGTAAATGCAGTAAATATTAGAAATTTCATTAAGTCAGTGACTGATGTAAAAACGACAACAAATACGAAAGAAGCAACTATTATTCAAACACGACATAGAGTTCCAGAAATTGAACTTCAAGAGAAACAAACTTTAGTGTATCAAGTTCCTATGCCTGATGTTCTTGAAACCGTTGAACCAAGTATTTCTAAAGCAAAATTATTACATGCGAATGCGGATTATTCAAAACTATGGGTTTTATTATATGAGGACACCTCAATGTTTGGAGATAGTAGAATCTCAAATAGATATCCAGTAATGGTAAACGACAGATATGCAATGGACCCAAGTCCTATTCCCAAATATGATACTTTAAAGCTTAATAACTGTAAAGCATTACAACTATTTGGCGCAGGTAGAGAGAAAAAGATTTATGCAATTCCACCTTATACAAAAGTGGAACCGTTAAAGTTTGAAGATAGGGCATTTAAAGTAGAAAACTTTGAAGGTAAAGAATGTAGTAGATGTGGAAGTACAAATAGCTTTTTAGATGAAGTTTATGACGATGATGGTGCGACTCACTATTATTGTAATGATACAGATTATTGTGATAATAATTTAACAAATGGAGAAAAAAAATGATTCTTGATATGAGAAGTGTTTCAAAAGTATTTGGAAAATTTTGTCCAAATTGTTTAGAAACTACAGGTGCTAATTTTAACAGTTCAATTTGCCCTACTTGTAAAAGTGTTGTAGGCGTTAACGATGTAAATTTAACACTAACAAAGGGTGAAGTTTTGGGAATCGTAGGGGAAAGTGGAAGTGGTAAATCTACACTACTTCAACTTATTTATCAAGATCAAAAAGCTTCCTTAGGAGAGATTTTTGTAAAAGATTTTGTTGGTATTAATGGTGAGCGAAAAAATATTTTGGATGCAAACCTAAATGAATTATCACATTTACGAAACTCCTTAATGTCTATGATTTATCAAAATCCCAGACTAGGACTAAATTATAATTTTTCAGCTGGTGGGAATATAGCAGAAAAAGTAATAATGAGTGGGAATAAAAGATATGAAGAGATTAGAAATCGAGCACTATTTTTTCTCGAAAAAACAGAGATCCCTACATCTAGAATTGATGATTATCCTGAATATTTTTCAGGTGGTCAACAACAAAGAATTCAAATATCAAAAGCATTGTCATCTAACCCGAAAATTTTACTTTTAGATGAACCAACAACAGGTTTAGATCTTTCTGTTCAAGCAAAGATTCTTGATCTTATAAAAGAGTTGCAACATGAGATTGGATTTTCTATGATTATTGTATCTCATGATTTAGGTGTTATTAAACATCTTACAGACATTACAGTAGTTATGAAAAATGGACAAATAGTTGAAAGAGGTTTAACAGATCAGATTCTTGAAGATCCGCAACACTCTTACACACAGTTACTAGTATCATCAGTATTATAAGATAGGAAAAAGAATGATTAGATTAGAAGTAAAAAATTTAAATAAGACTTTTAAAGTTCATGCTCAAGGGAGTAGAGAAGTAAAAGGTTTTGAAAATATTAACCTAACAGTGAAGCAAGGTGAGTTTTTATCTTTATTTGGACCAAGTGGTGCAGGTAAATCATCTATATTAAAAACTTTATTTAGAACATATACTACAACTCGAGGAAATATTATTTTTCATAAAGATGATGGCAGTAAAATAGATATTGCAACGGCTTGTGAAAGTGATATTTTAAAGTTAAGAAAAAATGAGATTGGTTATGTGTCTCAATTTTTACAGATGTTACCAAGAATAAGTGCTGTTGATGTAGTAGCTGAACAGCTTATTTTTAAAGGTGAGACTGAAGAGCTATCTAGGGTTAAAGCAAAAGAGATGTTAAATTATCTTTCAATTAGAGAAGAGTTATTTGATTTATCACCTCTTACATTTTCTGGTGGAGAGCAGCAAAGAGTAAATATAGCAAAAGGTATTATTGCTCCCAAAAGTTTATTATTACTTGATGAGCCTACTGCCTCACTTGATAAAACAAATACAATGAAAGTAGTTGAGAAATTAAAAGAACTTAAGACGCAAGGTGTTGCAATGGTAGGAATTTTTCATGATCTAGAAGCTATGGAAAGTATAAGTGATCATATATATAAATTAGCAAGAGTAGGAGAATAAAATGCAAACTGTTTTAAGAAGTAAAAATGTTTTAATAAATGAAGAGTTTAAACCAGCAGACATAGTTATAAAAGATGAGTTCATAAAAAGTGTTGATGCTTATAATTCGCACGACATTGCCATTGATTTAGGTGAAAGAAAAATTGCTCCAGGTATAGTTGATTTACATTCAGATGCAATTGAAAAAGAGATAGAGCCTCGACCGGGCGCAACATTCCCTATTGAACTTGCAGTTGCCGAACTTGATAAAAAATTATCTATGGCTGGTATTACAACAATGTTTCATGCTATCGGTTTTGAAGAAAATCCGAATAAGAAAAGAAGTATAGAGTTAGCTAAAAAACAGATTGAAGAAATTTATAAAGCAAATAAAAGGCACCTAGGTGTTGATAATCTTATTCATGCAAGATTTGAACTTAGTAGTACCGAAGCAATTGAACCTATTAAAGAGGTTATCGAAAATGGTATGGTAAAGCTTGTTTCTTTAATGGATCATAGCCCCGGTCAAGGTCAATTTAAATCTTTAGAGTCTTTTCAAACATATTATAGTTCCTATTATGGATTAAATAAAGGGGAGGTTCAAAAAATTGTTGATAAAAAAATGAGCAAAGACGAAGATAAAATCAACGATTTAATTGCTTGTGCTAAAAAACATAATTTAACATTATTAAGTCATGATGATGATTGTATTGAAAAACTTGATGGTCTGTTAGGTCTAGGTGTTCAAATTTCAGAATTTCCCTTAGATTTAGAAGTAGCTAAGTATGCAGTATCTAAAGGAATTGCAACTGGTATGGGGGCACCGAATATAGTAAGAGGTGGAAGCCAAAGTGGAAACATCTCAGCAATAGATTTAGTTAAAGAAGGTGTATGTAAATATTTATGTTCCGATTACCATCCTACTTCAATGTTGCAATCAGTATATAGAATGAAAAAAGATGCAAATTTAGAAATAGCAAAAGGTTTTTCTATGATTACCTCTACTCCTGCAAAATATGCTAATTTAGAAGATAGAGGAATGATAAAAGCTGGAAAAAAAGCTGATATTATTGTCATAGAAGATGATAATATTCCAAAAGTAGTTTGGACAATAAAAGATGGTGAATCAATTTATAATGCCATTAAAGGGTTTCGGTTTTAATAGTGATAAATACATATAAAAACATTTTAAGATTAAAAGGTAACGAAAAAGTTAAAATTAAAGGTTAGATAAATCTAATCCTTAATTTGACCATAAAAAATTAATTAAAAAGAAAGTAAATATTGTGAAAAAAATAATATTAATTGTGGGACCAAGTGGCGTAGGTAAAGATACGCTCATCGATTATGTAAAAAAAGAACTAAATGAAGATGACGATTATAACTTTATCAATAGGTATATTACGAGTATTCCAGATGAAAATGAAAAGAATTATTATCTTGAGGAAGAAGCATTTCGTATTTTAGATGATCAAGATTTTTTTATTTCAGCTTGGTACGCACATAAAAATTGTTACGGGATTGCTAAAAATGATATCTTAGAGGGTATAAATATTATCTCTATTTCACGAGAACATATAAGTGATTTTGAAGAAAAATATGAACATGTTACAACGATACATGTAACTTTACCAAAATTAATGCTTTTAGAAAGATTAAGACTAAGAAGAAGAGAATCGGAAGCTCAAATCATGCAAAGAGTTAAAAGGTCATATGAGAAAATAGAATCAAAAAACTTGATTGAATTTGAAAATGTAAAAAAGATTGATAAATCGGCCAAAGCATTTATGAAAATAATAAAATCTATTTAGAAAAGAGGGTTCAAAATGAAATTTAAGTTTTTAGGATCAGCTGATAGTGCGGGGATACCTGTTCATAATTGTCATTGTATAGCTTGTAATGAATATCGAGAACAAGGAATAACCAATTTAGCTACATGTGCTGTACTCGAATATAATAATAAAGTCATTTTATTTGATGCAGGAATTGAAAATATTTCAAATATCTTGGATGGTAAAAAAATTCTAGCTATCTGTTTAACACATTTTCATCCAGATCATGTACTTGGACTTTTAAGATTAAGACATTCTAAGGACAAAATAAATTGTTATCATCCAAAAGATGACTTAGGATTTTCCGATCTTTTTAAACATAAAAAATCCATTAACTATATAGAACACAATGCATTGAATCCTATAATTATGGATGGTATAAAAATCACTCCTATTCCATTGAAACATTCGAAAAACACTACTGGGTATATAATAGAAACACCATCAAAATCAATCGCATACCTTACAGATTGTGCTGGGATAGAGGAGAAGTATCTAAAAATATTGCAAACATATCATTTTGATTATGTGTTTTTAGATGCAGGTTTGACTCCTCCACAAGTAGGAAACCATTTAAATTTTGAAAGTGCAAGTGATTTGATGGATAGGTTACATGTCCAAAATGGCTACTTTATGCATCAGGGACATAATACATTAACATATATCATGAAAAATAAAACTACTTTAAAGTATCCATATCTAGGAATAGGAGCAGAATTTGAGTTGCCCTTACAAAACACCAATAAACAGTATAAGAGTTAAGTACTACTTCTGGTGTAAAGTCTAAAACTCATACTTTAAAAATGATGATAATGCATTCCTCAAATTCACTTTTAAATTGCAGCTTTCTATAAAAGTTCTATCTTATATCCTGTATTATTCTGATTAATAATTAGGTCTTTATGTACTTTATTTCTTAATCGAAACAATACCGATCTAAAAGCAGCACACCCAGCAGGTTCATCTTGCCAAATTGAATATTCTAGTTGTTCTTGGGAAACTAAATAGCCAGGACTATTGCATAAAAGTTTAATGATTTCCATCTCTTTAGAGGTTAATTTTATTGCTTGATCTCCATAGTATAAAATTTCCTTTTCTTTATCAAATAGATATCCATATTTAAGCTGTATAGTTCGATGACTTTTTTCCGACGCCAAATTAATCTTTTCTATTAATGCTCTATTGATATTTTCCATTGAATTATATTGTGTACTTTTTCTATTGTCTTCATCTGATTTAGACAATGCAATTTCAATTGTAGCTTGTAAGTTTGATGTTTTATATGGTTTTAAAATATATCCATATGCAAATGTTTCTGAAGCTTTTTTTATAGTAGAGATTTCTGAATTTGCCGTTAAAAATACAACAGGCACTTGAGGTAATGATATTTTTAGCTCTTTACTTAATTCGATACCTGTTGTAGGACCTTTTAAATAGATATCCATCAAAATTAAATTAGGGACAACTCCTTTATCGAGAATAGCCATGGTTTTACACCTGTTGGGTGCTATACCACATACATTATATCCTAAATCAATCAATGTTTCTTTCAAATTTAACGCAATAATAGACTCATCTTCAACTATTAATATACTTATTTTACTCATTATTCTTCCTCTTTTTTATCAAATACAATATTACATTCTAATCCATTGTTATTTTTAAATGCTAATGTACCATCAAGTTGATCTTCAACTATAGAATGAATTAGTTGCATTCCTATAGAGTCTGTCTTATATAGAGAATTTATATCTTTTAATCCATCTCCATTATCTCTTATTTTTAAATAAATTTGATTTGACTTTTCTATCATGTGAATACATAAAAGATTTTCTTTATATTCTTTAAATGCATATTTCAGTGAATTAACACATAGTTCATGTAAAACTATTCCTAATTGGATACATCTTGTAGTCGAAAAAACAAGATGATTATCTATATTTAAATCTATTATAAGTTTTGTATTTTGTGACAAATAAAGTTCTTGAATATCTTGTATTAATCTTGTTATGTAATCATGAATATTAATATATGCAATATTCTCACCAAGATACAAAAACTCGTGAACTAAGGCCATTGTATTGATTCTACTTTTACTTTGTTTTAAAATATATTTTAATTCTGTATCTTTAGCTCTTCTTAACTGCATACTTAACAATGATGAAATAATTTCCATATTATTTTTTACACGGTGATGAACCTCTTTTAATAAAAATACTTATTTTATATTTAGTATTTTTTTATTTATGGTAAGTATGATAGGCATATTTTTTTTATTATATTATGTAAAGAAATTTTTATT
>JBASAI010000030.1:0-1824 GCA_049650525.1 Arcobacteraceae bacterium | reverse complement strand
ATACCCAGTTCCATTTCGAACCTGGAAGTCAAGCTCCTCATCGCCGATAATACTGCAGGGTCCCCTTGTGGAAACGTAGGTCGCCGCCAACTTCTAAGATGTTTTTTTTTGCCCGGAATTTACTGCTGCTCTTGGTAGTTTTTGGCTTTATTTTAGTTTTGGGATTTATCTTATTCATTGACTTTAGTTGCTATCTTTTATCTTTTTTAATTTCATATATTTATCAATTCTTTGCTACAATCTGTTAAAAATAATCTGAAAAGATTGAATATACATTCTTTAAACAAATAGGAAATAACTTGCAAAATATAATAGAAAAATACAAATTTACCTTTTCACAGATAAATATTTTAAAGAATATTGAAAAAGATTTTAAAATGTGGAATGACAAGTCCATTAACAAAGAGATTCCTGAGTTATATTTTGAGAAATATAAAGATAAACAACTCACTACAAAGATATTTGAATTTTATGTTTCCATACATAATAGTTTGAAAAATACTTTAAATGATTATGCAGATTTTAAAGAAGTTAAATATGAAACAAGAAAATTTTCATTTAATCAAATTGAAAAAAAAGGAATTGGTTTAGGTGCCTGTCCAGTTGCAAGTGAAGGGACACGATGCTGTAATTTACTTACTTTAGATGCTGTTGAATCTTGTGGATTTGATTGTAGTTATTGTTCGATTCAAAGCTTCTATAATCAAAATAAAGTTGGAATCGATAAAAACTTTAAAGAAAAACTGGGAAATCTTGATTTAAATCCAAATGAAAGGTACCACATAGGAACAGGTCAAAGTAGTGATAGTTTGATGTGGGGAAATAAAGATGGTATTTTAGATGCTTTATTTGAATTTGCACGAAGCAACCCAAATGTAATACTAGAATTTAAAACTAAATCAAATAATATACAATATTTTCTTGAAAATGATGTACCCAAAAATATCATCTGTACTTGGAGTTTAAATACACAAACAATTATTGATAATGAAGAGCATCTAACAGCATCTTTGGATCAACGAATAGGAAGTGCTAGAGCTTTAGCAGATAAAGGTGTATTGGTAGGATTCCACTTTCATCCAATTGTGCAGTATAAAAACTATTTAGATGAGTACAAAGTAGTGTATGATCGACTACAAAAAGAATTTACTACAGATGAAGTAGTACTTATCTCAATGGGAACGCTTACTTTTATCAAGCCTGTTATGAAACAGTTAAGAGAACGAGAGATGAAAACAAAGATATTGCAAATGCCATTTGAAACGATTAATGGAAAGCAATCATATAGTTTAGAGACTAAACAAGAGATGTTTCAACATGCTTACAATTGTTTTGAGTCATGGCATGGAAAAGTATACTTTTATCTTTGTATGGAAGCTCATAGTCTTTGGAAAGATGTTTTTGGATATGAGTATAAAAATAACGACGAGATGGAACAGGCTATGAAAACTTCTTACTGGGGTAAAATTACAAATAATCCATTTCATTAGAGTCATCTTTATCATATAATGGTTTTGAAATAGTATTTCTTTGCTGTTTCAATTCCATATCGATGTACTGGTAATTTTGATCAATCTCTTTTTTATTTAAAGCAATTGTTATTTTGTTGGTTGTTTCTGGTTTGTGCAGATAGACAACAAAATCATTTTTATATAATGACAATCGAACAGGTGTAGCAATAGAATAGGTGGTCAAGATAGCATCAGAAGCTAACGCTTTTTTGATATCTGCAAAATATTCAACAGTCCATAATGAATGATTGACATCTGTACTAAAAGCATCTTGATAGACTATGTCTATATTTTTAAGTGTTTTAATATACTT
>JBASAI010000029.1:0-2189 GCA_049650525.1 Arcobacteraceae bacterium | reverse complement strand
AATGGACACTGAGCATAATATTCTCTCCCATAAATAGAAAGTGCATAGCCAGTTGCCCAACCATATTTATTCATAGGGTTTGGTACTTCTGACATATCACCTGAAAACATCTTGATAAAATCAGGTGACTGTGCAAGAGTATCATCAAAGCCCAATTGCTTAAAAAAACTTTTACTGTGTGTTATATATATTGGATTGTTGATTGGAGTTGGATTTACAGGAACATAATGACCCGAAAAAACTTGCCTTGGATTATGATCAATTCCATTTTGTGTTGATTTTGGATCACAATCAAGTGTATTGATAAACGAATAATCTACTGCCTTCGCTAACTCATTAAGTGTTTTGATACTGGGTGCCGTTTTTTCTATCTCGTGCATATTTGTTCCTTTAGATCATTAGAAGTTTTCTATGATAATTTGGAGTGTAACATAAAAAGTTTTTATTGAAAATAAGGTTATTTCTTCACTTTTTTCTTTAATCAACTCTTTATAAAATAAGTTCAATAAAAACTACTCTAATTTTCTGTATAATCTTTGATATGAAACATCTCCCTATACATGAAATCCTAGAAGATTTAAAAGAATCATTTCAAAATAACTCCACAGTGATTTTGCAAGCACCTCCAGGAGCTGGTAAAAGTACCCTAGTTCCCATCTCATTTCTAAAAGAAAATTGGCTACAAGACAAGTGCATCATCATGCTAGAGCCACGAAGAGTCGCTGCGCGTATGGTTGCAACACAAATGGCTAAAATACTGGGTGAAGAAGTAGGAGAAAGTGTTGGATATCAAGTCAAGATGGATAGCTGTTATTCAAAACAAACAAAAATTTTAGTTGTTACCGAAGCTATCTTGGTGCGAAAACTCCAAAGCGACCAAATGCTCGATGATGTTGTAATGATCATATTTGATGAGTTTCATGAAAGAAGTATCCACACTGATCTCTCACTTGCTTTATCATTACAAGTCCAAGAGCTTTTAAGAGATGATTTAAAACTACTTATTATGTCGGCAACTCTGAACTTTCAAAAACTTTCAACCCTTTTGGATAATGCACCCACTATCACTTCAAAAGGGAAAATGTATGATGTTGAAGATATCTATCTTAGTAGTAAAATAAAACAGCCAGATAATAAAACTATAAATACTATTTTACTCAATACAACACTCAAAGCGTTAGAAGAAAATGAAGGTGATATTTTAGTTTTTTTAGCAGGTGTAAAAGAGATTCAAAATATTCAAAAGTCACTAACTCAAGTATTAAATGGAACAGATATCTTGATTTTACCTTTATATTCAACTCTTTCTAAAAAAGAGCAAGATAAGGCTCTTTTTAAAAACTCTCAAAGAAAAATCATTTTAAGTACCAATATCGCACAAACTTCACTCACAATAGAAGGGGTAAAAATCGTTATAGATACAGGACTAGAAAAACAATCAAGATATAATTATGATACTGCAATGGATCATTTAGAACTCACTTTTATCTCAAAAGATTCAGCTACTCAAAGAGCTGGTCGAGCAGGAAGACTCTCTGAAGGAAAATGTTACAAACTTTGGCATCAAAATAAGATCCTGCAAACTTCTACAAAACCAGAAATACTTAGAGCTGACCTTGCTTCACTTTTATTGAATTTAGCATTATGGGGGTGTGGATGATTTTGAAGAGTTAGTGTGGTTAGATATACCAGAAAATAAAATCATACAAGAATCTTTAGAAGTGTTACAAAAGTTAGATATGATCGATGAGAGATTTCAGATCACAAACTTTGGGAAAGATGCTATAAGCTTAGGACTTCATCCTCGATTTGCGTATATGATCTTGAAAGCAAATGATTTAGACTTTGCATATGAGGCGTGTTTGTTAGCATCACTGTTAGAAGGAAAAGATATCAGCACTGGTACATTTCGCAATAGCGATATCTTATCACGATTTACACATCTTTTTGAAAATGATTTAGATAATTCTTTTATCAATAAATATAGAGCAAAAGAAGTACTCACACAAGCAAATTTTTACTATAAAAAACTCAATAGTATCAAAAAAGTAAAACAAAAAAACTTCAAACTCAACCAAGATATGATAGGTGTATTATTACTTTTTGCATATCCAGATAGATTGGCTAAAAGACGCTTTTTACATGATAACAGATATATTTTGAGTAATGGCAAGGGTGCTATACTAAAT